>CAMYZR010000150.1 GCA_947303905.1 uncultured Atopobiaceae bacterium | reverse complement strand
CGCCCTCCACGAAGTGATGCTTGGAGAGGGGCAGGTCGTGCTCGAAGGCGATGCGGGCGGCCTCGTTTGCCTCCATGGCGGGCGGCACGTCCACGTTGATCGCATGATTGTGCTTCTTGCCTAGCATCTGCTACACCTCCGATGCAAAGCTGGGGGTCAGGGCTGGGACGAAGGCGTGCTCGTCGTCGAGCGCCTCAGCGTGCACGGCGAGCTCGGAAAGCTTGACCTCGGCGTCGGCAGCCTCGTTCTTTGCCGTCTTGCCCTTGGGGCGCGGACCACCGCCACGCTCGGAATGGGCGATGCGCTCCTCCACGTACCCGACGGCCTTGATCAGCGGCAGGGTGACGATGAGGTAGAAGATGGCGGCCGCGACGTACGGCGTCATGTTGCCCGAGACCGACGTGAGGTTCTTGGCAAACATCATCAGCTCCATGACGCCCACCGACGACAGCAGCGAGGTGTCCTTGTAGGAGGTGATGAAGTCGCTGGTCACGGTAGGGATGACGCGACGGATGGTCTGGGGCAGGACGAGGTTGAACATGGTCTGGAAGTAGCTCATGCCCAGGCTGGAGGCGGCCTCGTACTGGCCCTGCGGGATCGACTGGATGCCGGCGCGGAAGATCTCGGCCAGGTAGGCGGAGGCGTTGATGGCAATGACAATGACACCAAGGACGTTGTTGTCGATGTTGATGTTCATCATCGGCAGGCCGAAGAACATGATGTAGATCTGCAGGAAGAGCGGCGTGCCGCGCAGCACGTTGACGTACACGATGGCAATCAGGCGCAGCAGGCGGTTCTTGGAGATCTTCATCAAGGCGAAGATGAGGCCCAGAAGGATGGCGAACGGATAGGCGACCACCACGATGAGCAGGCAGAGCAACCAACCCGGCACGAGCGTCGCGAAGGCCGTCACCAGGAGCTGCGGCTTGAAGAACATGCCCAGGAAGGGGTTAGAGTTCCAGATCTGGACCCAAGGCGCCTCGTCGAGGGTTGCCACCATCGCCTGGAGCGGCGTGTTGGCGATGGTCGTGATGGGCTTGGAGTCGGCAAGCTGCTGCTCGCCTCCCTGGTTGACATAGGTGCCGCTGACCACCACGTCGCCGCCCTCGGAGGGGAACTTCATGCCCTCGACTTCGAGACGCAGCAGGAGGCCCTCGGTGATGGGCTGGGAGAACGTCACGTTGAGTTGTGAGCCGGATGCGACGGCCTCGCCCTCGACGGCTGCACGCGAGAGACCCTCCAGGACCGTGATCTTGGTGCTGGATCCGTCAAAGGTGCCGTCGTCTGGCAGCGTCAGCGTGACGGAGCTGACCTCCTCCCCCTCCTCGACGGTGCCCTCCCAGGTAAGACGCGTGTTGAGGCCTCCGATGACACCGGAGCCTCCGTTCTCGTTGGGTCGCGCCGTGGCCTTGTTGGTGGTCAGCGCCAAGGCGATCGTGGGCACAAGCATGGCGCATGCGAGCATCAGCATGGCAAGAGCCGCCAGCAGCCCCGTACCCCTGTCCCTCCTGTTGTACCTCATGTCTTCTTCCCTTCGAACGCAAGGCTGCGAAGCCCTAGACCGTCAAGAGCTCCGCAGCCTCAGATGGCATCTGTCAAGCCGCGTGCGCCTAAAGCTCGGCGCCGAACCACTCGGCCTCGATGGCAGCCATCGAGCCGTCCTCCACCATCTCGGCGAGCGCCGCGTTGATGGCGGCGGTGAGGCCGGGGTTGTCCTTGGAGATGGCGATGCCGTACTGCTCGCCCGTCGGAATCTCCTCGATGATCTCCAGGTCGGAGAAGGACTTCTTGATCTGGTAGCGAGAGACGGGCAGGTCGCAGACGACGGCGTCATACAGACCGGACTGGACGCCACTCATGGCATCGATAACGGTGGAGAGACGCTTCTTAGTGGCGTTGGGGAGATTCTCGTCAGCCCAGCTCGCACCCGTGGTGCCGCCCTGGACGGCGACCTTCTTGCTGGCGTCGTTGAGGGTGTCGGCGGTCTCGGAGGAGCCGGCCTTCACGACGATGGACTGGTTGGAGTCGACGTAGGGGTCGGACATGTCGACCTCGGCCTGGCGGGCGTCGGTGATGGTCATGCCGGCGATGGCGATGTCGGCCTTGCCACCGTTCTTGATGGTGGGGACGAGGGTGTCGAAGTCCTGGCTGGGCAGCCAGTTGACCTCGAGGCCCATGTGCTCGGCGAGCGATTTGGAGACATCGATGTCAAAGCCCTCGGGCTCGCCCGTGATCTCGTTCATCGACTCGAACGGCGGGAAGAAGAGGTTGGAGATGCAGGTGAGCTTGCCCTCCTCGACCAGCGTGTACTCGCCCGCATCGGCGGCATCGCCGGAGCCAGAGCCTGCGGACGACCCGCAGCCGGCGAGAAGTCCCGCGGCAGCAAGCGATCCAAACTGCACAAACTGACGACGAGAAAGCGTGCTCATGATCGAAACCCTTTCCTTAAGTCCCATCCCTCTTGGATGGGCGCCGGAGGTCAGCCCCGGCTTTACCAGTACGCACTAATTGGTCGTGCCAAACCACTTCTCTTTGAGCTCTGCCATGGTGCCGTCGGCCTCCATGTCAGCAAGCGCCTCGTTGATGGCCGCGGTCAGGCCAGGATTGTCCTTGGAGACGACGATGCCGTACTGCTCGCCGGTCGGAACCTCGACAGAGACCTCGCAGTCGGTGAAGGACATCGTGCACATGTTGCCCACCACCGGAAGGTCGGCGCAGACCGCGTCATAGTGACCGGTGGAGAGGCCGGCCATGCACTCGGTGACGGTGGTCAGCGGCACGATGGTGGCCGTGGACATGTTCTCCTTGGCATACGCCTCGCCAGTGGTGCCCGACTGCACGGCGATCTTCTTGGAGGCGTCGTTCAGGGCCTCCTCGTCCTTTGCATCGCTGTCGCTCTTGACGGCAATGCCGAGGTTGGAGTCGAGGTAGGCGTCGGTGAAGTCGATCTCGGCCTTGCGCTCCTCGGTGATGGAGAAGGCGGAGTTGCCGATGTCGGCCTTGCCGCCCTGCTTGATCATCGGGATGATGGCGTCGAAGTTGGTGGGCGGCAGGTACTCGACCTCAAGGCCCAGGCGCTCGCCGATCTCCTTGGACAGGTCGACGTCGAAGCCCTTCGCCTCGCCGCCCTCGAAGGAATCCAGCGGCGGGAAGTCGAGGTCGGAGGCAACGATCAGCTTGCCCTCCTCGACCAGCGTGTAGTCGGCGGCAGCGGCGGTGTCGCCCTCGGACGCACCGGAGCCGCAGGCGGCGAGTGCGATGGTAGCGGCAGAAGCCGAAATGGCACCGATAAAGCTTCGACGGGTGATCTGGTTGCTCATGGAATATCCCCTTCCTTGAGATGGCCTTTGGCTCTTTCCCTATGGGCTGGCGGGTGTACCAATCCCTGCTTTCGAGCCATGCGTTACCAACTGTCCCCTCTTGGGGATTCCTATCATGACGGTTTGGGCGACAGCCCACGTCTAATCGCGAATGTGTTTATCAATCGGATACAAACTGCGTATAACTTCACCCAATTCTCACCCGATTGTGCATAATACTTCGATTCCTAGGTATGCTTTGCGCATAGGTTTGCATACCTACGCAGTATTAATCACTGCACGTGTGACACCCGAAAGCATCGGGGGCACCGCCAAAGCGATGCCCCCAAGCGCAATCATCTATGTGCGAGCAGGTCTAGAGGCCACTGTAGTAGCGCTTGCGCTCCCAGTCGGTGACCGTCGTGCAGTACTCGTTCCACTCGCGACGCTTGGCCGCGATGAGGTACTCGAAGATGTGCTCGCCCAGCGCCTCGCGCATGAGGTCGCTCTGCTCGAAGCGCTCGATGGCCTCGCCGAGCGTGTGCGGCAGGCGCGCGATGCCACGCGCGGCGGCCTCCGCCTCGCTGAGGTCGAGATAGTTGCCGCTCATCTCCTTGGGCAGGGGCAGCCCCTCCTCGATGCCACGGATGCCGGCCGCCAGCGTGGCTGCCAGCGCAAGGTAGGGATTGGCCGTGGGATCGGGGTTGCGCAGCTCGACGCGCGTTGAGTTGTGCTTGCCCGGCTTGTGCGTCGGGATGCGCACCAGGGCGGAGCGGTTCTTGATGCCCCAGGTGGCGTACACGGGCACCTCGCCGTTGTTGACCAGGCGCTTGTAGGAGTTGACGGTGGGGTTGGTGACCATCGCGAACTCGGGCGCGTACTTGAGCAGGCCCGCCACGTAGTGCTGTCCGATGTCGGACAGGTGCGCGGGATGGTACTCCTTGGGCGCCCAGAAGAGGTTGTTGCCCTCGTGGTCGAACAGGGACTGGTACAGGAACATGCCAGAGCCCGAGTACTCGGTGAGCGGCTTGGGCATGAAGGAGGCGAACATGTCGTTGGCAAAGGCCTCCTGGCGGATGACCAGGCGTGCGGTCATGATGTTGTCCGCGCAGCTCAGAGCCTCGGCGTAGCGCAGCTCGACGGAGTTCTGCGAGGGCGCGTTGGAGTGGAAGGAGTACTCCACGGGGATGGACATGCGCTCGAGCATGAGCGTGGTCTCGCGCCTGAGGTCGGTCGAGACGTCGGAGGACGTGAGGTCGAAGTAGCCGGCATAGTCCAGCGGCACCGGGTCGATGTTGTTACCGAAGTAGAAGTACTCGATCTTGGGGCCGACGTTGAGCACGTAGCCCTTCTCGTCCACCTTGCGGAAGAGGTTGCGCAGGCAGGAGCGCGGGTCGCCGTCGAAGGGCTCGCGCGAGGGGGTGCGCACGTCGCAGAACATGCGCGCGACACCCTTCTCCTTGGGACGCCAAGGGAGAATCGCGAATGTGCTGGGGTCGGGGTATGCCAGCATGTCGGACTCTTCCATCGGGGTGAAGCCCTCGATGGACGAGCCGTCAAAGCCGATGCCCTCCGCAAAGGCCTCCTCCAGCTCCTCCGAGGAGAGGGAGAACGACTTGAGGTTTCCGAG
>CAMYZR010000149.1 GCA_947303905.1 uncultured Atopobiaceae bacterium | reverse complement strand
CTGGCCATGCATGTGGTACATCTCCAGCATGCGCGCGCCAAAGGCAAGGCAGGTCTCGGCGCACTCCTCGTCGTGCTCGCCCTCGTGGCGCAGGGCATGCCAGGCGCGCACCATGGCCGCCCTGAAGAGGTCGTCAAACACGACGGCGTCAAAGCAGCCCTCGGAGGCAAGCCGAGCCACCAGGTCGCAGGTAGCGGAGAGGTCGGTGTCGGTCTCGTAGGCGGACCCGGCCAAATGCTCGTTCGCCCTGCCCCTGAACGGTTCGAAGACCTCGGTGGACACCGTGGGGTCCATGGGATTGAGAAAGAGGGTGGGGCTCTGGCGCGTGAGGGCGACCCTGTAGTAGGTCGCCTCGTAGGGCAGCAGCTCCCAGAACATCGTGGTCTGCCTGAATATGTCGAGCAGGTCGACGCCACGGTCGAGCAGGAAGCGCGCGGTGGCCTCGTTCGCGCAGCGCAGCGCCAGGGCCAGCGCCCATGACTCGTAGACGAACTCGCCAAAGCTCTCGTAGAGTGCCTGCATGATGGCGGCGTCGCCAAAGGTGGCCGCGCGCTCCAGCAGGTCCACCGCCTCGGTGGGGGAGACGTCCGTCCAGATGGGGGCCAGCGCGCGGATCTGCCCAAGGGCGAGGTCCTCGCTGCCCATGGTGAGCGCCTCGCGTGCGCTCCTGACCATGGCGGCCACATCCTGCTGTCCCATCTGTCTCACCTCCCTGTGCCAACAGGCATAGTCTAGCCGTGCCTACGGGCCATGAGGGCGGACAGGGGCAATATCCCCACATCTCGATGAGCGGCTAGCTAAGCGTTTTGGGGCTGGCATGTGGAGCCGAGAGGGAACCGCCCCCGCCATCCTGCCGAAGGCGGAGATGGCGGGGGCGGGGCTTGCGGTGCGGATGGTCGGGGCCTACTTGCGGTCAGGCACCTTGAGCATGATGAAGAAGCCGAGGATGAACAGCAGGGAGATGGAGAGGACGCCCAGGGAGGGGTTGCCGGTCAGGAAGGTGAAGGCGCTCACCAGACCGGTGCCCATGATGGCCGCGTACTTTCCGAAGATGTCGAAGAAGCCAAAGTACTCGTTGGCATGCTCCTTGGGGCAGAGCTTGCCGAACTCGGAGCGCGACAGCGCCTGGATGCCGCCCTGGAACAGGCCCACGCAGATGGCAAGGATCCAGAAGTCACGCGCGGTGCGCAGGAAGAACGCGGCGTAGAGCGTGATGAAGAAGTAGCCCAGGATGCCCACCAGGATCATCTTCTTGGTGCCCACCTTGCTGCCGAGCTTGCCGTAGATGATCGAGGACGGCCAGGCAACAAACTGGGTGACCAGCAGCGCGAGCACGAGCTGCGTGCCGGCGATGCCAAGGTTGGCCCCATAGCTGGTGGACATCTTGATGACGGTGTGGACGCCGTCGATGTAGAAGAAGTAGGCGAGGATGTACCAGCGCAGCGACTCGTCTGCCCAGATGTTCTTGAGGGTGCCGCCGATGCCGGTGATGGCCTTGCCGATGGCGCCGCGCTCATAGGGCTTGAAGCTGCGCTGCTCGACGTTGCGCAGCATGGGGACGGTGAAGGCGACCCACCAGATGGTCGTGATGATAAAGGCGACAAGCATGGCCGTCTGGAAGCTGAGCCCCAGCTTCTCGTAGTTGAGCACCACCAGCAAACACACGATGAAGGGGATGCACGAGCCCACGTAGCCCCAGGCAAAGCCCTGACTCGAGACCTCGTCCATGCGCTCGTCGGTGGTCGCGTCGACCAGCAGGGCGTCATAGAAGACGAACGACGAGTTGAGCATGACGGCGGATACCACGTAGATCACCAAAAACGGCAGCCAGGTGCTGGGGAATCCCATGGCGATGGTGGCGATCGCGCCAATGCCCACCGTGCCGATGATGAACTTCTTACGCATGCCCTTCATGTCGGCCACAGAACCGAGCACGGGCATGAGCAGGGCGATGATGAGCGACGCGATGGTCTCCGCGAGGCCCCAGGCGCCCACGGCGACCTCCTCCACCGCAGGGTCCTTGGCGGCGAGGTAGTTGAAGTAGATGGGAATCACGCTTGTGGCGAGCAGCACCAGGGCGGAGTTGCCCACGTCATACAGAATCCAACTGAGTTCTGCCTTGGTGAACTTTGTCCGAGCCATAGATCCCCCTTACCGTGTGGTGCGCATATAAACTCATTCAGGGTATCAATTGCAGCGCCTGGGCACAGCATTGTGCCCGCCGAGGTTGCAGATGAATCGGTAGCGTGGGTGGCAGTCTCCCTTCGCGGCAAGGTGATTGTCTATGCCCGCGGGGTTGCGCTACTCTCAATGGTGGACGATTGCCCGTCGGGCAACGCCAAGCACCCCGAAAGGATCAACGATGCCAGCGATTCTCACACATGACTTCTTTGGCCGCGATGCCGCAGATGGTGTATCTTCGCAGGTCAATCTTATGTCCAAGGACGCCCACGACGCCTTCATGCTGGGCAACCAGGGCCCTGACCCGCTGTTCTACCTGGTCATCGAGCCCCGCATCTCCAAGCAGAGCCGCGTGGGCAACCTGATGCACCACGCGCGTCCGGCAAAGCTGCTCGCCTCGCTCAAGGACGCCCTCTCCATGCTCACCAAGTCGGAGCGCCCGGTGGGCGAGGCGTATGCCGCGGGCTTCCTCTGCCATTACCTGCTCGACCGCTCCATGCATCCCCTCGTGTACGCCAACCAGTACGCCATCACCGACGCCGGCATCGAGAACCTCGACCGCTCCGACGGCTCGATCGTGCATGCCGAGATCGAGCGCGAGCTCGACGAGATGGTGCTCTTCGAGAAGCGCCACGAGACGGTCGCGACCTACCGTCCCTACCGCGAGGTGCTGGGCGCCTCTGACGGCGTGCTCGCCATCATCGACAAGCTGTACTTCTACATGAACCTGTGGACCTACAGCCGGACGCTCGAGATGGATACCTACAGCCGCGCGGTCAAGTCGTTCCGCATCCTGCAGCGCGCGTTCTGGTCGCCCAGCGGCAGGCTCTCGGGCTCGCTCGCGGTCGTCGACCGCGCCGTGTCCCATACGCGCTACTCGCTGGTCAAGGCCATGAGCCATCGCGTGCGCGCCTCGGCGGACTCGGAGTTCGCCAACCAGGGCCACAGCCCCTGGACGAACCCCTTCACCGACGAGACCACGACCGACAGCTTCTGGGACCTCTACGAGGAGGCCCTCGACCAGGTGTTTGACGCGACGTCGCTCTTCTTCTCCAACGAGTTCGACGAGGCGGCCGCCGAGCGCCTGACGGGCAACCTCAACTTCTCGGGGATGTCCGTGGACCCTGAGCAGGTCGAGGAATCCGAGGACTGAGAGCGACGATGCAGGACCTGACAGACGAGGAGCAGGATGCGCCACGCGTGAGCCTTGCCACCCGTCACGTGATGCAGGCGAACCGCTCCAAGAACACCAAGCCAGAGCTGCTCGTGCGCCAGAAGCTGCGCGAGGCAGGTCTCAGCGGCTACAGGCTGCACTGGAAGAAGGCGGCGGGCAAGCCTGACGTGTGCTATCCGGGTCGCAAGGTGGCGGTCTTCGTCAACGGCTGCTATTGGCATCGCTGCCCGCACTGCGCGCTGCCCATGCCCAAGTCCAACGTCGAGTTCTGGTCGCAGAAGTTCGAGCGCAACCGCAGCAGGGACGAGCGCGACCAGCGGATGCTCCTGGAGCAAGGGTGGAAGGTGCTTGTGGTGTGGGAGTGCCGTCTCAAGGGCGACCATCTCACGCCAACGACCGACGACCTCGTCCGCGAGGTGCGCTCGGCGCGCGAGCGCGATGGTGCCAGGCTGGTGGAACTGGGCGTGACAGCTCCCTGGAAGCTCTCCGTCAGGCGCAAAAGCCTCAAAAGAGCCGCCAAAAGGAGACATAGGTAGCGCCAAGCTGCCATTTTAGGCTATCCTGTCACGCATACAGACAACGAGACAGGTCTTTGGGAGAGACGGCCTGTCGCATGGAGGATGCTTGTAATGGCGACATACGTGTTCTCTGACGTGCACGGGCACTTCGGAACGCTCGACAGGCTACTCGAGCGGGTCTCTCCCTCTTCCGAGGATCGGATCTTCATGCTCGGCGACATGATCGATCGCGGTCCCGACCCGATATCGGTGGTCAAGTGCTGCCACAGCCTTCCCAACACGACCGTCCTCATGGGCAACCACGAGGACCTCATGCTGTCCTACTATGCCAATCCCGATGACCTGACTGCGCAGTTCAACTGGGAGATCAACGGCGCGTGGCCCACGCAGGACGGCTTTCACCAGCTGCCTCCCGACGAGCGCGTCGAGCTTGCGCGCTGGCTGTTCACGCTGCCGCTCTATGCGCAGACCGAGGTGAACGGCAGGCGCTACCTGCTGGTCCATGCGGGAGTCGACCCAAAGCTCATCAACTTCGAGGGCGTCGACACCTGGGACGAGGGGGCGCTCGACAAGCTGGTGGGCGATCAGTATCGCGACGACCTCATGTGGATACGCGAGGATTTCTGGGGCTATCCGACTGGTCTTCTGAACGACCGGGGCGAGGGGCCCATCGTGATCGCCGGCCACACGCCGACGCGCTACCTCGACCACATGGCCGACCGTCCCGACCGAAGCTCCATGGGCGCCAACGGCCTCTGCCAGATGGTGCGCGTGGGGGCGTGCGAGGAGACGGGCAACGTGGCCGACCGCTGGGACATCGACTGCGGATGCGCGGGCGGCGCCGGCTTTGGCCAGCTTCTCATGCTGCGTCTCGACGACGGCGAGGAGATCTACGAGGCGGTGCGCGAGGGCGAGTAGGGAGTGCCCCTAGGCCTCGGGCTCGAAGCGCTCTATCAGGTTGAAGCGTCCGCCCTCGTATTCGATCACATGCACAGAGCAGTTCTTGGACACGCGATTGGGCACGTGCAGGGTGCTCGTGGCGTCGATCGAGGCAATGAAGGCACGGGTGCAGGCGCCGTGGCTCACTGCCAGCACGCTCTCGTGACCCGGACGCTCCATGATGTCGGCG
>CAMYZR010000148.1 GCA_947303905.1 uncultured Atopobiaceae bacterium | reverse complement strand
CTGCAGCTATGTTGGTACCCACTCCCCATTATCTCCCGTGCCGTAGCAAATAGGGCGTCTCGTTATCCACAACCACGCATATGTTGTCGGACACGCCTGCTATGGTTGCAACGAGATTGGAGGGGACGACATGACTGACAAGTCGCCACAGCACAATTCGATAACGCCTCCCAAGGCTGCAGTTGCACAGCTTGGCGACCCGCTTCCAGGAGTGGCGGTTCAGGTCTTTGCCAAACAGCTTGGCGACAGTCCAACGGACGCGTCCCTAGCCGAGGCGATAGCCCTCACCTGCGAAAAGGTGGGTCACCTCATGCACCTCATCGATGAGGACGAAGCCTTTGGAGACGAGCTTGATGAGTGGCTCGGTCTCGAGAAGGAGCTCTGCCAGAGGTCACTCGAGGTTCTGGCGCGCGACGGCATCGCAGCAGGCAAAAGCCCTGGGTTGATGCGCGCAATCGCCCCCTTCATGGAGCGCAACGGATACGTCGATGCCTGCGGCTGGTGGGTTCCCCGGGGCGAGCGCCCCGAAAGCATAGACGACCTATGCCCCCAGTGCGGTGCGCCGCTCGAGGGCTTCGTCGAGGGCTCGAGCATGGGCCAACGCTGCCCCAACTGCAACTGGGCCATCGTGAGAACTTACGCGCCGCCCATAGTCGAGGACGAGCAGAAGTACACCATCGTTGTCGCGCCAGGAGGCACGCCCACACGGGAGGCGCTCAAAGCCGTCTCTCGCATTGCGATGTGCAATTACATCGCAGCAAAGCGGCTGATAGAAGATGCCCCGGCTGCAATCTTCGCGGGTCGCGCCACCGAGGTCCTTGCGCGCAAGAACGGCCTCGAGGAGGCGGGTGTTCCGATCGAGGTGCAGCCGAGCTTCCCCTATGACAAAGACGGGAAGCTCATGGGCGAAGTCAAGCTCAATGGGCTCCTACTCGAGAGCTTCCCCGAGCTCACCGACAAGTTCGAGGAGTACACCTCCTGGCAGGACGGCATGGAGACTGGCTGCTTCCTCACCTACGAGGACCTGCTGCTTCCCCTCGCGCGTCGTGCACTTGACAATCATGACGAGGCGTTCCTCACCCGCCTTGGTATCTTCGTCGAGCAGCTGATGACGTCTGGTGACGGCCATGCCATCAACGTGGCAACCGTCGGTCTCATCGAGGGGCTCAAGGCCTACGGGAATCAGCTTGTCCGCTCATACCTCGGCCCCGTCTCCCTCGAGGAGTTCGACACGATGGTTTACTAGCAGCCTAGCAAGGCCACCGCCTCACGATACTGATGCTGAGCTACTCCCACTCGATCGTTGCCGGCGGCTTGGGTGTGATGTCGTAGACCACGCGGTTGACACCGTCCACTTCGCTCACGATGCGCCCGCTGATGCGCGCAAGCACCTCGTAGGGCAGCTTGGCCCAGTCTGCCGTCATGGCATCGCTCGACTCTACCGCACGTACGATCACCGGTCGGCGATACGTGCGCTCGTCGCCCATCACGCCGACGCTCTTGATGTCCGGCAGCACCGCAAAGTACTGCCAGCAGCTGTGCTCGCTGTTGCGCTCGCCCGTCTCCTCAAACAGCGCCGCGTTGTAGGCGTCAAGCTCCTCGCGCACCACGGCATCCGCCTCTTTGAGAATCCCCAGCTTCTCTGGCGTGACCTCTCCGATGATCCGGATGGCAAGGCCGGGACCCGGGAACGGCTGGCGATACACCATAGCCTCTGGCAGACCCAGCGCCACGCCCAGCTCGCGCACCTCGTCCTTGAAGAAGTGGTCCAGCGGTTCCACCAGGTCAAAGTGCACGCCCTCGGGGAAGGGGATCAGGTTGTGGTGGCTCTTGATGGTCGATGCCTTGCCACCCGTCTTGCGCGCACCGCTCTCGATGATGTCGGGATAGATCGTGCCCTGCGCCATGTACTCCACGCCACCGATCTTCTCCGCCTCCTCGAAGAAGACCTTCCAGAACTCGGTGCCAATGCGCCGACGCTTCTCCTCGGGGTCGGTGACGCCCGCCAGAAGTGCGCTATAGCGCTCCTCCGCATGCACATGCACCAGCGGTACGTCAAACTGCCCGCGGAAGACTTCCTCCACCAGTTCGGGCTCGCCCTTGCGAAGCATCCCGTGGTTGACGAACACGCAGGTCAGCTGGTCACCAATGGCGCGATGCACGAGGGCTGCCACCACGCTTGAGTCCACGCCGCCCGAGAGCCCCAAAATCACGCGGCCATTCCCAACCTGCGCACGAATCTCGGCCACCTTCTGGTCGATGACGCCATCCATGGTCCATGTGGGCTGAAGTCCGCAGATGTCGAACAGGAAGTTCTCGAGTATGGTGCGCCCGTTTTCGGTGTGACGCACCTCGGGATGGAACTGCGTCGCGTAGAGGTTCCGCTCCGCGCATTCCATCGCCGCCACGGGACAGACGTCCGTCGATGCCACGATCGAGAACCCTGCGGGCACCTCCTTGACCGCATCTCGGTGGCTCATCCAAACCGTCTGCACTGCGGGGGTGTCCGCCAGAAGCCGGCTGTGCCCCGCACGCCCGAGCTGCGCCGGCCCATACTCGCCCTTCTCGGTATGCCCCACGCTGCCACCGAGCTTAACCGCCATGATCTGCTGGCCATAGCAGAATCCCAGCACGGGAATACCCAGCTCAAAGATGCGGGCGTCCATGTCGGGCGCGTCCTCGGCGTACACGCTCGCTGGCCCGCCAGACAAGATGACCGCGGCAGGCTCCATTGCCGCAAGGTCATCTGCGGGGATGTCGCAGGGCACGAGCTCCGAGTACACATGCAAGTCGCGAACGCGCCGTGCAATCAACTGCCCGTATTGGGCTCCGAAATCGAGAACCGCCACAAACCGATGCGCCTGTCGTGCCGACATGGTCCACCTCCACTTTACGTTTTGCAGACCATAGTAATCGCCGCCAGAAAGTCCGCGAATATGTCAGATTGACTTGTAACAAGCCGTAGATGCTCCCGAAATCATGGTGAATTGCCGCTGCAGTCATGCGCAAAGCTCGTGACGATTCGCGTGTTCGACTCCTCTTATGGGCGCTGAGCGTTATCATTTAAGAGTTATGCTGCAATATGTTGGATGTTTCCCAGCTGAAACATGTTCATCCAAACCATAGGGGGACCCTTGGCTCGTAAAAAGCACGCGCGCCCTAAAGATGGTAGCAACGAAGAGCTGTCTCTTTCGCGCAACGTCGCCGGCGAGTACTACAGTGGCAAGATGATTTCTCGCAAGCGCAAGCGTATTGCCTACACCGTACTCGCCACCATCCTTGCCGTTCTTCTTGGCACTGGCGTGGCCGCAGCCGCTTTTGTCAGCAACATCAACCAGAAGCTGACGGGGCGCGTTGACGCCAACCTCAAGACGGTACTTACTGCCCAAGAGGCAGGCAAGCCTTTCTACATGCTTCTCATCGGCGTCGACAGGAACAAGGGACGTTCCAAGAAGTATGGTGCCCAGGACAGCGCCTACCGCTCTGACACCATCATCCTGACCCGCGTCGACCCCGAGAACAAGAAGGTCACGCTGATCTCCATTCATCGTGACACGCTCGTCGATCTTGGCGAGAACGGCCAGCAGAAGATCAACGCCGCATACGCCATCGGCCAGGAGACCTACACCACGAAGGTCATCTCCGAGTTTGCGGGCGTTCCCATCTCGCACTATGCCGAGGTCGACATGGACGGCCTTGCCGCAGTCGTCGACTGCATCGGCGGCATCGACATCGAGCTTGACTACGACGTCATCGACACCCAGTACACCAAGCTCGAGCTCAAGAAGGGCAAGCATCACCTCGACGGCAAGACCGCCGTCAAGTTCTGCCGCTGCCGTCACGCCTATGACGCCCTCGGCGACGGCGACCGCTACCGCGCCGCAAACCAGCGTCTGGTCATCTCCACCGTTGCCCACGACGTGCTCGCAAGCGATCCGGCAACCATTGCCACGACCGTCTCCACGATGGCCTCCTACGTACGCACCGACATGGACGTCCAGACCATCGTCTCGCTAGCCATGCAGTTCATTGGCATGGATACGTCGAAGGACTTCTACATGGGCATGGAGCCCACCACCGCCAAGTACATCAACGACACTTGGTTCGAGCTCTGCGACACCACCGCCTGGCGCAAGATGATGCAGCGCGTCGACCAGGGCCTACCGCCTACGGAGGAGGGCGATGTCGACGCGCTTGAGTCCTCCCCCGATACCTTCTCCGGTATCGAGGATGAGCTCGGCACGAGCGAGACATACTACGACGATTCGGGTGACGATTACTACTACGAGGAAACCTCGTACTACGACGAAAGCTACTACGACGATTCGTCCTCGTACGATGAGACCACGTATTACGATCAAACATCCGAGTCCACTGACACGACTTCTGAGGACTCCTCGTACGACGAGACGGCTTCGTACGAGGAGTCCTCCTCTATTCCGGACCAATCCGCTGAAGAGGAGGCGTCGGCTGATAGCGAGCCCGTCGAAGCAGCCGTAACCTACGAGGAGCCACCTGCTGACACTGGCAGCGGCGATTCGGGCGGCGGAGAGGCCGCCGCGAGCGACTCCGGCGGTGGCGAGGTTGTCACGAGCGACGCTGGAGGCGGAGACGCCGGCGCAGCCGATTCTGGTGGAGGCGAGGCACCTGTTGATGGCGAGGCATAGCACGACATTCACTGCAAACGACAAGCGGCCCTGAGCAGAAGCTCAGGGCCGCTTTTCATTGGCTGTCTGTCTGAGAGAAACGCGCGCTGTGATCTAGCACCTAGACGTTGAACATGAAGTGCATGACGTCGCCGTCCTGCACCACGTACTCCTTGCCCTCCATGCGCAGCTTGCCCGCGTTCTTGCAACCCTGCTCGCCACCGAGCTCGACGTAGTCCTCGTAGCTGCAGACCTGCGCCTTGATGAAGCCGCGCTCGAAGTCGGAGTGAATCACGCCGGCAGCCTGCGGTGCCTTTGCCCCCACGGGGATGGTCCAGGCCTTGACCTCCATCTCGCCCG
>CAMYZR010000147.1 GCA_947303905.1 uncultured Atopobiaceae bacterium | reverse complement strand
GGCTCCTTGGGCGAGCTGCCGCCCTTGTTGCTGGCCACGACCTTGCAGGTCACGCCTTCCAGCTTGCGAGTGGTCTTGGGATAGAAGCTGTTGCGGGTGTACGTCTTCTTCCCCGCGTTGAAGTTTGACAGGTTGACCGCGCTGTTGTGGTCGGTCAGCTTCTTGATGATTTCGACCTTCTTGGGGTCTTTGCCGGGGATGGCGAGCGTCCACGTGACGGTCAGCTTGTCGGCTGCACTTGCCTTGTCCGTGCCCTTGCTGAGCGAGCTGGGCACCTTCCACGTGGCCGTGAGCACATGGTTGCCGCTGCCGCGTCCGATTGCGAGTGACGCGACGCCGCCGAGCGGTTTCTTGACTGCCATCAAATCGCCCCCGTCGCCTTCAGGACGCGCAGCTCGCGCGTGAGTGTGGATACCAGCTCGTCAGGGTCGCCAGAGCCGTTGTACGTGAGGTAGACGTTCACGCCGCCCGTGCCGCCCATGCGGGACGCCAGCGCGTCGGCATAGCGGTCCAGATAGGGCGCGTAGCTCGGCCAGACGAACTCGCCGCCACGCTCGCCCACGCCAGCAAACAATGTCGGCTCATCGAAGTAGCCGCCCTTTGCGTACCAGCTCACGGAGAAGTGCGGCATCTCGCCCTTGCCGCCGATGCCCCACGGTGCCTTGCCGCCGGACACGCTGAAGTGCGGCAGGTTGATGTGCGGGAACTTCAGGTTCGCGCCCGTGATGGCGGAGCTGATTCTATCGACCGCTCCCTTGATGGCGTCCTTCGCCGTCTGGATGGGATGCGTGATGGCTTCCTTTACGCGGTTGAAGATGCCCTTGACCCTCGCCACCATCGGGCCGAAATTCTCGACGGCACTGCGCACGGCCTTGACGCCGCGCTTGACCAGGTTGGATATGATGGGCCAGACCGTCTCCACGACGCCCCTGATGCGCTCCATCGCGCCGCCGATGACGTTCTGGATGACGGGCCACGCCACCCTGATCGCGTCGCTGATGAGCTGGGACGCGGCATCGACCGTCGCCGCTATGTCGGGCCATACGTCCTCGATGAGGCCGCCCACGGCGTCCATGACCGTCTGGATGGTCTCCTGTATCTGCGGAAACGTCGCGCTGACGTCGGCCCATATGTCCTCGATGACGGGCGCTATGGTGTCGTATGCCTTCTCCGCCACGGGCAGGACGTTGGTCGTGATGAACTCGACAACGTTGCTTACGGTGTCGAGGATGCCGCTGGCAGAGTTCATTACGACGGGTGCGACTGCTTTGAACGCGCCGCCGAGCCCGTTTTTCAGCGCGTCTCCCACCGGAGCGATGAGCGGGCCGATGTTGTCCACAATCTCGCGTATCGGCCCGCTGATGCTGTCGGGCAGCGCGGCTAGCGCCTGAGATGCGAGGTCGGGCAGCATCCCGCCGATGGTCTGGAATGCGTTCTGTATCAGGCGCGAGAAGTTGGCTATGACGCCGCCCTCGCGCTTCCCGGTCTCGGAGTCAACGGCACCGAACACGGCATCGACCAAGCCGCTTGCGGCAGATGCAAGCTGCTCTGAGTCGCCGCTTCCGATGGAGGTGAGCACGTTGTCCCATGCGGCCTTGGCAGCAGTGACGCTGCCCTCCATGGTGCCCATGGCCTCTTTCGCGGTGGTGCCCGCGACGCCCATGTCCTCTTGGACCTTCTGGATGGCCTCGATCATGGTGCCAAAGCCAACGTCGGCGAGGTCTGAGGTCTTGGTTAGCTGATGGTCGAGCACGCCGGACGCGTTGATGAGGTCCATCATGCCCTGCTGGCTTCCCGAGAAGCCCAGGGAAAGATTGTCCAGCATGGAGTAGTTGCCCTTGGCGAGACCTTGGATGGCGTTCTGCACGCTGCCAGCGTCAGTGCCGAAGGTGTTCACGTTGTCGGACATGGCCTGCATGGCCACGTCCGCGAGACGTGCTGCTTCCTCCGTGTCGCCGCCCACGCTCTTGACCAGCGAAGCGGAGAAGCTGGTCACGGTCTCCATGTAGTCGTTGGCGCTCTTGCCGGAGGTCATGAAAGCCTTGTTGGCGTTGGCGATCACGGTGTCGGCGCTGTCGCCGAACAGCTTCTGCATGCCGCCGGCGAGCTGCTCGTTCTGGGCGAAGCCCTCATAGATGCCGCTTGCGAGGTCGCCGCCGATGCTCACCACCTTGTCGATGGCTCCGCTGATGACGTTAGAGAGCACGCCACCGAGGGCGACTGCCTTTGCCGACAGCCCGGAGCCCATGCCCTCGCCGAGCTTGCCGCCAGCGTCGGAGCCAACCTTGTCGGCATCCAGCGCGTCGGCGATGGTCTTCTGGGAGTCCTTCATGGACGGGATGATGGTCACGTACGCCTGCGCGACCTCGATGCCGCCTGCCATGTGCTACCTCCCTTGCCTTTTCTTGCTCTCCCACCAGTCCTCGAACTCGGACACGGGGATTGGGTCCTTGCCCATGTGCCGCGTGCCCTTGGGCGTGACGCCGGGTCGCGGGTAGGGCTTCATGTGCTTGGGTTTCTTTCCGCTGCCCTTGACGGCCATCTCCGCGCGGAGCTGCGCCACGAGGTCAAAGAGGTCGGCGAGGATGCTTGCCGTCGCGTCCCCGTTGGTCCATCGCTCGGCATCGGTCAGCGGGACGATTTCCCGTGAGAGCGCGGAGTCGCGCGGCAGGTACTGCACGAAATGGCGGAGCGCTCCCCATGAGAGCGCCCCGCCAACGTCACTCAGTTGGTATCTGGTCTTGGTCAGGAGGTCGTAGTCGAGCGCTGCGCCGTGCTCGGCCATGAGTTGGCGCAGCTCCGCTATTCCCCCGGGTTCGCCCCCGTCTCGGTCTCGGTGGCGTCGTTCCATGCCTTGATGAGCTGGCCTAGGTCATCGACCGTCAACAGGTCAACGGCCTTGCCGCAGTACTCGCGGAAGAACTGGTAGAAGAACGAAATCTTGTCGAAATCGTCATCCTCCGCACCACGGACCTCGCGCATGCGGTCGAGCCAGACGAGCGGCATGGAGTCGGCGAGGGGCACGCGAGAGACGCCGTGGCCCTGAATCTCCACCTCGAGGTAGTGACGTTCCCTGGGCTTAATCTCGAAAGCCACGTTGCCTCCTTAGGCGGTCTTCTTCCCGTCGTCCACGAAGATGTGGATGTAGTTGCCGGTGCCATCGTCGTTGCCGCTGATGGTGATGGGCAGGCTGATGGGGTCGGTCGCCGTGAAGGTGATCTCGACGCCGCTGGTGACCTGTCCGGTGGGGACGAGCGCGATGAGACGCATGTCGCCGTCCTTGATGCGCAGCGCCCACGCGCGGGGCTCGTCCAGGTGTGCGCCGATCTCGATGTGCATCTGCTCGCCGTGGGTGGCGCTGGCTGCGGTGACGGTCACGTTGTCATCGCCAAACGCCTGCTTCGCGCCATTGGCGTCGAACTGGATGAGCGTGGTCTCGATGGTGGCGTCGGCATCGTCCAGCACGCGGCGGACCTTTGCCTTTGCCCACTCGATAATGTCAGTGGTCGAGCGGTCGTAGGTGAGCGTCGCGCCGTCCTCGGAGATGTAGCCGGAGGAGACGAAGCTGGCGATGGCCGTCTCTGCCGCATCGAACGTGGTGGGGATGGTGGTCAGGACGGGGCCGTAGCTGAGCGCTCCGGTCGTGGTGCTCTGCTCGGGCAGGCCGACGAACACCTTGTTTGCGTTGATGCCCATGTAGGGCCTCCTTACTCGTCAGTTGTGATGGTCCGCACCCACAGGTGCGCCGTCTGGATTGCCCGAGGTATGTCGGGGTGCGCCGGGTCAACCGGCTCGTAGGGCGTGGAGAGCGGGGTCACGCGATAGCACGGCACGCCGCCTATCTCGCGGCCCTCGTAGGTGACGAGACGCGCCATGGCGAGGTTGGCCTCGGCAACGGCGTCCTCCGGCGTCTCCGCCCATGTGGTCAGGCGGATGGGGAAGCGGTCCAGAATCTGGGCTCGGCGCTCTCCACCGCCCAACGGCTCAACGAGCGTTATGGGCAGGTTTGCCGCTAGGTTGTGCGGCAGGGGACGTGCGCAGGCGTGCGTGCCGGAGTCGTTGAGCGCCTGCTGGCAGGCGTCGGCAATGTCGATGGATACGTTGATCTGCATGCGACACACCTCACATCACGGAGGACTCAAGCGCCTCGCGGGCTGCCTCCGCCTCCTCGGGCGTCTTCGCGTGGGTTGCGACCACTGCGATGGGACGCCCTCCGCCGAAACCGCCCATCATCTGGCGCACGCGCGTGCCGTGGCCCGCCTTGCTCGCCATGCGATAGGCTGCGTCGTTGACAGCGCGACTCGTACCGCCGCTGTTGAGGATTGCGTGAAACCCGGCGTCGATGAACTTGATCTTGTTCTGTGCCACGTCAGCCCTCCCACTCGGAGATGCGGACCTGCACGTGGTCGAGCGCCCCTGTGGGCGACTCCCACGCCATCGGCTCGCCCACCACGAGGAAGCGGTGGCCGTTGTACTCGATGGCGTCTCCTGCCTGCACGTCGGTGTCAGGCGGGAGGTACACGGTGCCAGCCAGCGTCGTGGCGAGCCTGCCATCCATCTCCATGGAGGTGGTCGGCGTCTGCACGCTGCAACCGGTGACCTGAGTCTCGGTCGCGTGCTTCCAGTCGGGGACGGTCGTGCCGCGCTGAGGAATCGCACCAGGGCGAATGACGGTCACGGTCCGGTTGAAGAAGCTAGGTAGCATGGGCACGCACCACCTTGTACGGTGCGAGCGCCGCACGCTCCACGTCGGTCAGGAACGGTGCCGCGCTTGCCGCTGCCATGCTCGCCGACACGCTGACCGACACGCCGCCAGCGCTCTCGGACGTGACGCCCGGTCGGCGCGAGAGCGCGGCAGATCGGGCCGACACTCCCGCCACGAGCGCCGCGAGGTCGCCCGCATCGTCGGTGCCAGCCACGTACTCTACGGTGACAGCCTGCAGGCCGCACTGCAGCGGTCGCGGGAACAGCACCTGTCCGAGCCTGCTCCACTGGTAGTCGGTGACCTCATCGCC
>CAMYZR010000146.1 GCA_947303905.1 uncultured Atopobiaceae bacterium | reverse complement strand
TGACCCTGGGCGACCGCATCGTCATCATGAAGGACGGCTACGTCAACCAGATCGGTACGCCCGTCGAGGTCTTCAACAAGCCCGTCAACCTGTTCGTCGCTGGCTTCATCGGCATGCCCGTCATGAACTTCTTCGACAACTGCAAGCTGCTGCTCGAGGACGGCGTGTACTATGCCGAGATTCGCGGCGTCAAGTTCAAGCTCTCCGACTTCCAGCAGAAGGCTCTCAAGGCCAACGGCCAGCAGGCCTGCGATATCGTCGCCGGCATCCGTCCGCAGCACATCAGCGTGGGCGAGGGCGAGCTTACCGCCAAGGTCGAGGTCTCCGAGATGATGGGCTCCGAGTACAACATTCATGCCCGCTCGCATGATGACGAGGTCGTCATGGTCGTTCCGACCGTCGGCCTGGACACCGACGTCTCGATGGGCGCCACGGTGCAGTTCACCACCGAGCCGGACCTGATCCAGCTCTTCGACAAGGAGTCTGGCAACAACCTCATCTGGTACGACGAGGTCTCCGTCGCCGCCAACGAGCCGGTGTGCAAGAGCTACAACTTCTAAGAGCTGCGTTGCCTCTGGCAGGGCGGTGCACGGCCTGTAAAAAAGCACCGCCTCGCCGGTATCTCCCTTCATTGAGGCCCCGCCTACCCGGCGGGGCCTTCTTCTTGGGATCAGGGCCTCGGGAAAGGACAAAGGTCTCCGTCCCGAATGACCTTTCCCGGGCTAACCCGCTTCTACCACGTATTGAAGATAGGCAAGCGACTCGTCCAGACGCGGCGTGTTGGCAATGATGCCCAGGTAGAAGGATTCGTCCTCAGGGTAGTCCGCAAAGAGGGAGAGCGTGGAAACGTCCAGCGCATTTACCTGCTCGATGGTCTCCGCCTCGTAGGTATCTGCCTCGTTCAGCTCGACCTCGAGCCTGTTGTCCGACAGCACGATGGTGTTGGACGTGAGCAATGCCTTGGCCTTGGCGGACAGTGCCCGCGTGCCAGCTTGCGCAGGCTCCAGGTCGAGTAGGTATCCGCTGCCCGAAAGCAGGTCATAGGCCTCTTGGTTCATGAGCACGACGTCGAGTTGCTCGGCATCCACAGAGGCCAGGACCTTGAGCCTCGAGGCATAGGCGTATTGATGGGACTGTGGGTCGGCATCGCGTGACAGATAGAGCTCGCGGAAGCATACGACCTCGGACCTGCGGGGGCTCTGTCCCTCAGCCACGACAAAGTCCGTGGTCAGCTTCTCGTCCAAACGCTCGTCGGGCACCACGTTGACATACGCGACGTAAAGGAGCGGCTCCTTGTGCGTGATCAGCCAGCGTGTGACAGAGGCAAGCGAGACGATTGCGACGAGCGCGAGGACGAGCGGGAGCTTGTAGTAGTCAAAGATGTACTCGGCCTTATCCTGTAGGTTCATTGCGCGGAAGGCGGCGCGGTTTGCGGCCTTCTCTTTCTCAGAGAGTCTCATCGTCCGTTGCG
Organism: uncultured Atopobiaceae bacterium; assembly: GCA_947303905.1. Taxonomy (GTDB): domain Bacteria; phylum Actinomycetota; class Coriobacteriia; order Coriobacteriales; family Atopobiaceae; genus UBA1367. The sequence continues at coordinate 3,564 of CAMYZR010000146.1, read as the reverse complement.
CGCGGCAAACTCGGCCATGTCGCCCTCCTCGCGCGTGACCAGCCTCAGGACCGGTGCGAGGAGGTAGGAGCTGAGCAGTGCGCAAACGCCCTCACCCAGCACGATGGCTGGGGTAAAGATGTTGATGATGATGAGCGCCATCGCCACATGGATGGTGAAGGTGCAGATGGTGCACGAGAGGTAGCGAATGCTCATGAGCAGGGCGTTTTTGAGCATCGCGCGGTTGGTGTTTTCCACGCGAGCCAGGAGAGCGAACACGTAGGGCATCACCATGACGTAGGCGATGGTGGCGATGATGACCACGGCGAGGACCAAGGTGAGCGCCACGGCAAGGGCGCCGGAGGTTGCAGCGGTCAGGTGACGCAAGACGTAGATGTCAGTGCCAAGTACCACGCCAAGGACCAAGAGGATGAGCCACAGCTGCGTTGCCTGCTTGAAGTTGGCGCGGAAGGAGCGGAAGAACTGCTGCGTGATGTCACCCTCCCGATTCTCGGCGATCTTGAGGGTCACGTAGTAGAGGGCGGTGGTCGAGGCGCCGATGGTGATTATGGGCAGCGAGCAGATGGTCCAGAGGAGGTTGAGATAGCAACCCCACGCAAGGCGCGACATAATCCTGCTGAACTTGCTCTCGGGCGTGAATATGGCCATGTCTTACTGTTCTCCCTCCGTACGCTCGGTGGACTGACGATAGATCAGGTCAGTCTGCACGTACATGCGGCGATACTCGAGCGTCGGTTCCTGGATGCGAGACATCAGAAGCTCCATGGCGTTGTAGGCCATCGCCTGCGTGTGGATGTGGATGGTGGTGAAGGACGGCATCCAGCTACGCGACTCGGAAGAGTCGTCGAAGCCGGCGAGCATGACGTCGCGCGGGACGTCGAACCCCAGCTTGCGAAGGGACCTCAGTGCGTCGATGAGCACAAAGTCATTGGCGCAGATGAAGAGCTCGGGAAGCTCGTCCAGAGCGGCGATGCTCGAGCCAATCGAGGCGACCTTGTTGTGCTTGATGCAGTAGCGCTCGTCAATGGGGAGGCCGGCAAAGGACATTCCATTGCGGAAGGCAAGGTAGCGCTCAAGGAACGATTGGCAATGGGTCCAGTCGCCCACGAAGCCAATGCGTTTGACGCCGCGCTGAGTCATGTCATCGACGAGCTGCATGACGCCGGTGGTGTTGTCCATGAGAATCTGGTCGGACTCGAGATTGAAGCCATGTACCCTTGCCGGACCATCGAAGAAGAGCGTGGGAACCCCAAGGCTGCAGATAAAGTTGCAGTAGTTGTGGTCGAACATCTCGATGCAGAGGATGGCGGCAGTGTTCTCGAGCCTAAGCGTGATGGGAAGCTCGTGAGCGGCAAGCTGATCGCGATTGACGCGATGGGTGTTGAGCACGTAACCACGTTGGGACAGCTCGAAGTGCAAGGCATCAAGGGTGAGCGAGGCAAAGTGGGAGCGGTCGATGAAGGCGGTGGTAAGCAGTGCTATCTCGTTCGGTCCCTTGACAGCCTGGGCAGTCGTATCCTTGGGCTTGAGGTCCTGCATGGCTCCCATGAATGCGAACTGCTTGTAGCCCATCTCCATGGCGGTCTTCAAAATGAGCTCGCGAGTGGAATCCGAGAGGCCTGCAACGTTATTGAGTGCCTTGGATACGGTGTTGCGCGAGAGGCCCAGTCTGTCGGCGATGTCCTGAATCGTTACCCGTTTTCCCATGTTTCCTCACTTTCGTTACTCACATGGTAACATGCTCAACCTCGCCAAATATGCATAGACGAAAAGTAGTGTGCATTTGCACACCGAACGAGCGTTTTCTGCGATAAGGGGTACCGAGCGTCCATCAGAAAGGACATTCGGGACGGAGACTTTTGTCCGCGATGGGTACGCGTCGCGCTACCGTGTGGAATTGCGCCCGTAGACCTCGAAGCCCATCTTGATCTGGCGGGGAATCTCGTCGCCCTTGTCCATGGCGTCGAGCAGCATCTTTGCCGCCTCGCGACCGCTGGTCTTGAAGAAGAGGTGTGCGGAGGTGAGCGAGGGGACGAGAATGCGCGAGAGCTCCGAGTCGCCGATGCCAGTGACCTGCACGTCCTCTGGGACGCGATGGCCGTATTCGCGCAGGCAGGTGATCGCTCCGTAGGCCATGTCGTCGGAGGCGCAGACGATGGTGTCCACGTCGAGGACGTTGTCCATGATCTGCTCGCAGCAGAGGTAGCCCGACTCGACGGTGAAGTCGCCTATGGCGAAGGCCTCGGGTTCTGGCTCTATTCCCGCGGCGTGGCAGGCGTCCACAAAGCCGCGGCGGCGCATCTCGCCCGCGGCAATGTCATCCTCGCGCACGCCGATGAAGCCTGGCTTGCGGCCCTTCCTGAGGGCGAGCTTGGCAATCTCGAAGGTGGCGCGATAGTCGTCGTTGTACACGCAGCTGTAGCCATCAAGCTGTTGACCGAGAATCACGACAGGGGAGCTGAGCGATTTTAGGGTATCAAGATGGTTCGCAGTGATGACCGTTGCAATGAGAATGATGCCGTCCACGCGAGGACGCTCCGCGAGCACGCGCAGGCAACGAATCTCCTCTGCGGGGTCGTTGTTCGTGTTGGACAACAGGGTGTGGTAACTGGTGCCGACAAACTCCTCGGTGATACCGGCAAGCATGCGTGACACCGACTGTGAGTACACCTTGGGGATGATGATGCCAACGAGGCTCGTCTTACCCGTACGAAGCTGTTGGGCGGACTGGGACGGGACGTAACCCGTCTCCTGGATGACACGGCTGATGAGGCGACGCTTCTCTTGGCTGACATAGCCATTGTTGAGGTAGCGTGAGACGGTTGCGCGAGAGACGCCTGCAAGACGTGCGATTTCGTTGATGTCCATGCTGTCAGCTCCAGGATCGTTGCCTTCCATCCCATGGTAATACGAAGGTGTGTACAGAACGTAACAATTCTGAAAGTCGGGAGACATTGCCGCCTAACCGTGGCATATGTCGTTGCACCGAAAAGAGGCGGAGCATGACGCCCCGCCTCCCGTGCAATCCGTGATGTCCGGTGCTTACGAGCAGGTGATCTCGTACGTGTGGTCCTTGAGGTTGGCGTCGAGCTGAGCCCATGCGTCACCAAAGGTGCGACGGACGGTGAAGGCGCCGTCCTCTCCGCAGGTGATCTCGAGGTCGCCCTCGACGTCGAAGGCGGGATGGCTGTTGCGCAGCTCCATCATGCGGATGAGCTCCTTGACGACCGGACGCTCGACCTCGGAGGCAATCTCCTCGCGGCTGTAGTAGTGACGGTTGATGTTGCGGCCTTCCTTGGTGGACTCGAGCAGCTCGAGGTCGTTCTTGCCGGCGAGCAGGCCGACGTAATAGACCATGGGGATGCCACGGGCGAACATCTGGATGGCGCGTGCCAGGTCGTAGGCTGCGTCCTCGTTGCCGAGTGCGCTGTAGTAGGTGGTGTTGACCTGGTAGATGTCGAGGTTGTTGTAAGCCTCGGTGTTGTAGATCTTCTTGACGTTGGCGCCCCCGGAGAACATCTTCTCCTTGACCCAGTCGGTCTGGTCGTCGGGCAGCAGGTCCTT
>CAMYZR010000145.1 GCA_947303905.1 uncultured Atopobiaceae bacterium | reverse complement strand
CGAGCCTGAGGTCGAGCCGTCCGCATAGCTGCCCGTCACGTTGCCCGCGTTGGCGCCTTCCGCCGCTGCGGCAGCCGCGGCCTCGGCGGCCTTGCGGGCCTCCTCCTCGCGCTTCCTCTGCTCCTCGCGCTCACGCGCAAGCTGGAGCAGCTCCTCGTCGCGCTTCGCGATGAGCGCCTGGACATCCTCGTCGAGGTCGTCGAGGATCGCCTGCACCTCCTCCTGCTTCGCCTGCATCTCGGAGAGCTTCTGCTCCTGCTCGGCACGCAGCTCCTCGAGCTCGGCCTTCTCGGCCTCGAGGTCGGCGCGGTGCTGCTCGAGCTCGCCCTTGAGACGCTCGACGTCCTCGATGAGGGTGCGGTCGTTCTCGGTGATCTTGTCGAGGTAGTAGATGTTGGAGCTCAGCTCCTCGAACGACTCCGCCATGAGGAGCGCGGAGAGCGCCTCGTCCCCGCCGGACTTGTAGGCGCTGCGGATGCGGCGGGAGAGGGTCTCGCGCTTCTCCTCGAGCTCCGCCTCCTTCTCCTCGATCTGCTTCTCGGTGTCGGCAATCTGGCCGCTCACCTCGTCGATTGAGGAGAGCGTCTCGGCAAGCTCCCGGGAGAGCGCCTCGTACTGCTCGGCGATCTCGTCGAGCTGCGCCTGCACCTCTTCGTACTCAGCCTGGGCGGAGGCCAGCTCCTTCTCGGTCTTGTCGATGTCACTCTGTGTGATGGCACCGGCGGGAATCGCTGGAACAAGCGTCAGCCCGGCAGCAGCTGCAAGGATCTTGAGTGCCGTTCGACGCGAATATGACGTGGGTTCCATCGTTGTCTCCCTGTCCGTTTAAGCTGCAATTCGAGACGAGCCCCTCAGTGGGGCGTCTTGGATAAGGGTCATGGTAGCACGTGATGGGCGCCATTGCTCAGATTTCGACACATCCACACGTGGAGCGTGGCCACATGCATGGTGACGAGCAAGCGCGAAGGCGCAAATCCATGGCCGCAATCAGAAGATGGGGGCGTTCCAGGCGCCCGGCATGACGCCGACGAGAAGCACCACCCAGAATGCGATGCAGATTGCCGGGGCAAAGGGAATGACGCGCATGGGCTCCGCGATGTCCTCCTCCAAAGTCGCCCGGAGGTCGCGCGGCGAGGGGACCGTTCCGTTGGCGTTGGGATCGCGATGCGCACCGCCCTCGACCTCGACATGCTGCAGCTTGACGGGGCTGAGCAGCCAGACGACCACCAGGAGCAGGACGCCGGCGGCCATGGCCAGGATTCCCTGCTGCCATCCCAGGTAGAAGCCCATGACGCTTGCCAGCTTGACGGTGCCCATACCGGTGATGTCGCGATCGAGCATCGCGTCGCTCAAGAACAGCGCGAGCGCGAGGGGGACGCTCATGCCCAGGGCGCCCGCGATGGAGGAGACGGTCAGCTGCAACGCATCGCCGCCGCTCACAAAGAGCCAGACGAGGTAGGCAATCCTAATGAGGTAGGCCATGAAGATGCAGCCGTTTGGTATCCGGTATTCCTTGAGCGAGGAAAGGGAGATCAGAAACAGCGTGCAGGCGACGGCGAGCACCTCGACGGTCTGGACCGTCGCGCCGTAGCGCAAGACGATGCTCACGAACATGCCCGAGCAGAGCAGCTCGCAGAGCGGGCCCTCCAGGCTGATATGCTCACCGCAGTAGGGACAGATGCCCTTCTGGGAGATCCAGCCCACGAGAGGGAGCGACTCCCTGAACGTCAGGGGATGGTCGCATGAGGTGCAGCGCCTGCCACCACCGAGGGCGGGCTTGTCCTTGGACATGCGCCAAGCCATGGCGTGCAGTATGGAGCCGACGAAGAGGCCGCAGACGATAGCCAGGAGGCATACGCCCAGCGTCAGCGCCGGTGACTCGAAGAATCTGACCTGATGAGCAGCAAGCATGTGAACCTATCCGCCGAAATCGTCCCCTTACGATAGCGCATTGAGCACGCAGACGGGGCCTGAACCGACTCAGAACATCCACCTCACAAACCCCGCCGCCAAAGGACGCGCCACCATGAGCGTAATCCAGAGCGAGCACGCGATGGCTGGGCCGAAGGCAAACGGGGCGAGCGCGTCAAGGTGCCCGCGAGCCTTAGCCAGGGAGCCTACGAGGCCAAGAAGGCAGGCTAGGGCCAGCATGGGCACCACCAACCACCCCACGTACATGCCTGCCACGGAGAGAAGCTTCAGGTCTCCCCCACCCAGGCTCTCCGTGCCCAGGAGATGGTCCATGAGCAGCGTTGCGAGCAGGAGGGGGACGAAGGTGCAAAACGCCCCCAGAAGCGAGCTGGCCAGAAGCGACAGCGGGTCGACGAGGCCGAGCGCACCCGCCATGGCGATGTAGGCGACTCGTATGAGGACCGCCGCCACGATGCAGACGTTGGGGATGGTGAGCGACGCGAGGTCGGTGAGCGACAGCGTGACCAGCACCAGCGAGAGCAGGCAGAGCTCGATGGTCTCGAGACTGGCTCCATAGGCTAGGGCCAAGCCCGCCCATGCGAGGCCGCAGCCAAGCCGCACCAGATGGGGACTCACCGGTGGGACGGGTCCCCCTTGCGCGCAAGCCCAGCGCCAGACAAGACCGCCACCAAGGGCGCCCACCGCAAGGAATGCCACAGAGACAAGCGCGCTCTCCACGTACAGCCCCCTCCCGATGGATCTCTCAGGTCGATAGGAGTGCTTATACCCCAAGCCGCCGGCGGTAAACCCGGACAGACGTCCTAGTCGATGCTCTTGAGCGACTCGACCATGTCCACGCGGTCGAGCTTGTGGCGCAGGGAGAGGATCACCAAGCCCGTGAAGACCAGCGTCAGGGCGAAGGCGTAGGCAAAGCTGGGCGGATGGATGGACCGCCCGAACATGACGTAGTCGACCTCCGCGGTCGTCACCACAAAGCGCTCGAGGAAGATGCCCAGCGCCATGCCCAGCGCATCGCCCATCACCGCGAGGATCGCGATCTCGCGGAAGATGTAGGCCTGGACCTCGCCGCGCGTGAACCCCAGCACCTTGAGGCTCGCGATCTCGCGGATGCGCTCGCCGATGTTGATGTTGGTGAGGTTGTACAGCACGATGTAGGCCAGCGCGGCCGCGCTCACGATGAGCACCACCACGATCATGTCCACCACCGACAGCATGTTGCGGTACATGTTGATGGTCTCGTCGGAGAAGATGACCGTGGAGACGCCCTCCATGTCGTGCAGCTTGTCGGTGATGCCCTTGCGAATGGCCGCGTCCGGGGTGGTGGTCGCGTAGATCGTGGAGAAGACCGGGGCCGAGGCGTCCACCTGCCTCCAGGCGTCGCGGCCGACGTAGACGAGGTTGCCCACGTAGTTCTCTGCGACGCCGGTGATGGTGAGCTCGTGGCCGTCCCCGATGGCGTTGCCCACGTCATCCTGGTCGAACAGCGTGATGGCGTCACCCGCCGAGAGGCCGTACTTGAGGGCGAGCTTCTCGGTGATGACCACGGAGTCGTCGGTGAGCTCGATGGGCTTTCCCGAGAGACGGTTCCTGAAGGTGACGACCTCGGCCATCGCGCCCGCATCGCGCGGGATCACCGTGTTGACCCGGATGGTCTCGTCGGTGCCGGCGGCACCCGCCTGCATGTTCTCGTTCTGCACGCGCACGATGCCATCCACCTCGCCGGTACCCTTCAGGTAGTCGATCGTGCGTCGCACGTCCAGCTCGATGGCGTTGTCGTCCAGCCCGATGGTCGTGTCAAAGTGGATGATGGGCCCGTATTGGCGGTCGATGATGTCCCAGATGGAGTCGTGCAGGCCAAAGCCCACCAGCAGCAGGGCCGCGCAGCCCGAGATGCCGATGACCGTCATCAGGAAGCGCCGCTTGTAGCGGAAGAGGTTGCGGCAGGTGACCTTCCAGGTGAAGGAAAGGCGCTGCCAGACGGGCCGCACGCGCTCGAGCAGGATGCGCTTGCCCGCAACCGGTGCCCTCGGCAGCATGAGCGTGGCGGGGACCTCGCGCAGGCTCGATACCACAGCGCCCCAGGTGGCGAGCAGGGTGACCCCCACGCCCAAGCCACCCGACATCAGGGCGATGCCCGGGGAGACGGGCAGCGGGAAGGGATGCAGGGGTATCGTGTAGATGATCGAGTAGGCGCTCATGACGATGAAGGGCAGCACCTGCGAGAGCGCCAGGATGCCGATGGTCGCGCCCACAACACCCGCCACGCCGGCATAGACGAGGTACTTGGACGCGATCGCGCCGGTGCTGTAGCCCAGGGCCTTGTACGTGCCGATGAGCACGCGGTCGTCGTCGACCATGCGCGTCATGGTGGTGAGCGCGACGAGCGCAGCCACCAGGAAGAAGATGAAGGGGAACACGTCGGCGATGGAGTCGATGCGCCCGGCGTCGGCATGGTAGGTCGCGGCCCCCTCGCTCTGCGTGCGGTCGAGCGCGTAGATGTCAGGAAGCTCGATCTCGTCGATCTCGCGCTGCGCGTCGTTCAGCTGCTCGAGGGCATCGGCGAACTCCTCCTCCGCCTCGGCCTTGCCGTCCTCGTACTCCGCCAGGCCGTCCGCATACTGCTCGCGGGCGTCCGCCAGCTGCTCGCGTGCGTCGGCAAGCTCCGCCGCGGCATCATCGAGCTGGGACTTTGCCTTCGCGAGCTCGCTTTCTGCCGTGCGCCTGCTTGCGGCGAGGGTCTTGCGTCCGGCGTTGAGCTTTGCCTGGCCATCGTCGAGCTGGGCCTTTCCGGCATCGAGTTGGGCCTGGGACTCGTCGAGGGTCTGCTTGGCATCCGCCAGCTCGTCCAGACCGGCAAGGCCCTCGTCCACCTGGGTACGCTGCGCCTTCAGCTCCTCGAGCTGGGCGCGGAGCCCCGGAAGCTGCTCCTGCGCCTGCTCCGCCTGGGCGAGGCCTGCCTGCGCCTGCTCGAGTCCAGCCTGCGCCTGGGCGAGGCCTTCCTCTGCCTGCGCCTTGCCCGCCTCTGCCTGCTGCTTGCCTGCCTCGGCCTGGGCGATGCCCGCCTCGAGCTGCGCCCTCCCCTGAAGCGCCTCCTCCACCTGGGCGAGCTGCCCCTATAGATGCTCGAGATAGGCAAGCTGCTCGGGCGAAGACTCTTAGCCCAAGGCCTCCAGG
>CAMYZR010000144.1 GCA_947303905.1 uncultured Atopobiaceae bacterium | reverse complement strand
CCCGCGTGCGATTGCCCTCGGCTGGGACTACGTCAAGGTTTGGGCGCGCGAGGCTGACGGCAGCCTGACGCACCTTGGATAGAGCTTCTACGGAGAGGGGAGGCAACGATGATCGTTGACAGCATCAAGCACGTGCGCGACTACGCAGTCATGCTTCCGCACCTCGAGGACGGGCTCGCCGCCATGGGCGACGGATCGGGCCTTGCGGTGGGTAGGCATGAGTTTGAGGGCGGGTTCCTTCTGGTGCAGGAGGGCGAGACCATGCCGCTCGAGGAGGGCACCTTCGAGGCGCACCGAGAGTTCATCGACGTGCAGTTCGTGCTCGAGGGCTCCGAGGAAATCGCGTGGCAGGAGTACGGCGACCTGACGACTGCCATCGCCTACGACGAGAAGACCGACAAGGAGCGCCTTGACGGCTCCCGCGAGCATCACATGCTCGTGAGCGAGGGCATGTTTTGGGCGGCGTTCCCGCATGACGGCCACAAGGCCATCTCACATACAGACGAGCCTCATCACTACCGCAAGGTGGTCATGAAGCTTCCGGTTAGGTAACAGTCTGGCGATCGCGCCAGATGGGCATGCCCGCGAGGGCAAAGGAATAGATGCAAGTACGTAAGCAAGAGGAAGGAATGGACATGGCAATCAAGACCCTGAACAGGCTGACTCCCGACGGACAGGTCTACTACGACTCCGAGATGAAGATCACCGAGGCCTTCATCAACCCCGGCCCCTGGACCACGGCCCACGGCCCTGGCCTGGTTGAGACCCCCGCGGGCACCATCCTGTGCTGCTGGTTCGCCGGCACCTACGAGGGCGACACCGACATCAACGTCGTGGTCTCCCGCCTCGAGAAGGGCTCCGACATGTGGAGCGAGCCGACCTACATCTCGCATGACGACGACCGCTCCGACCAGAACCCGTCGCTGTTCCTCGCCCCCAACGGCGAGATCTGGTGCATGTACACCTCCCAGCAGGGTCGCCAGCCCGGCAAGGACAACATGCAGTACACCGCACAGGTCAAGCGTCAGGTCTCCACGGACGACGGCCTGACCTGGAGCGAGCCCGAGATCGTCTTCCCCGAGGAGGGCACCTTCTCGCGCCAGCCGATCCAGATCCTGTCCAACGGCCGCTGGATCTATGGCAACTGGCTGTGCACCGACAGCGCCAACGCGCTCGCCGGCGACCCCTCCGCCTTCCAGATCTCCGATGACGAGGGCAAGACCTGGCGTCAGGTGATGGTTCCCAATTCGGCCGGCCGCGTGCATCCCACCGTGGTCGAGCTCGAGGACGGCCATCTGGTGAACTTCATGCGCTCCCGCGAGGCCGACTGGATCTACCGCAGCGAGTCCTTCGACTACGGTGACACCTGGACCGAGCCCGTCCCGACGGTGCTGCCCAACAACAACTCCGGCATCTGCGCCATCAAGCTCAAGAGCGGCCGCATTGCCGTGACCTACAACCACTCCAGCGCCCCCGCCAGCTACACCAACCGTGGCGCATGGCCAGGACTCCGTTGCCCCGTGAGCATCGCCCTCTCCGAGGACGGCGGCAAGACCTTCCCGCTGATCCGTCACATCGAGCGCGGCCAGGGCTTCGTCGGCGACGAGAACAAGTCCAACAACATGCAGTACGAGTATCCCTGCATCATGCAGGCCGCTGACGGCATGATTCACCTTGCCTACGCATACGAGACCCGCAAGGGCGTCAAGTGGGTGACCCTCTCCGAGGAGGACGTCATGGGCAAGACCCGTGGCGAGAGCGTCTACAACCCCACCTCCGGCGAGGTTGCCAAGTAACGAAGCCGCAGCTGGGGCCAGACGCTGGCGTTGCTCCGACCGGCGTCTGGCCCCCGCCTTCGAGGTAAGAGAATCGTCAAATGCGCCGCATGGACGCATGTGCCCATTTGCGTTGCGTTAGAATAGCAACACGTACGTGGTGGCCTATTCTGGCAGTCTTGATGAGCCCTTGCCCCTCCTGGGGAATTATGATCGGGAATCATTCTGTCTGGCCGCTTAAGGATTTCAGACCCAGGAGGAAGCTATGAGGGAGTACCTTTCCTCTGCAAGTGACGTACTTGCCGAGGTAAAGACCGATGCCTCCAATGGCATCACCGCCGCCGAGGCCGCGTCTCGCCTTGCGACCTACGGCCCCAACAAGCTCAAGGAAGCCGAGAAGGACCCTCTGTGGAAGAGGTTCTTTGCCATGATGGCCGACCCGATGGTCATCATGCTCATCATCGCCGCCATCATCTCGGCCGTGACGGGCGTGGCCCAGGGCGAGGCTGACTTTGCCGACGTCTTCATCATCATGTTCGTCGTCGTGCTCAACTCCGTGCTCGGCGTGGTGCAGGAGTACCAGGCCGAGAACGCCCTCGCTGCCCTGCAGGAGATGAGCGCTGCCCAGTCCAAGGTCATCCGCGACGGCCGTCAGATCACGGTGCCCTCCTCCGAGCTCGTGCCCGGCGACATCGTGATCCTCGAGGCCGGCGACGCCGTGCCCGCCGACTGCCGCATCATCGAGAGCGCCTCGATGAAGATCGAGGAGAGCGCCCTGACCGGCGAGTCCGTCCCGGCTGACAAGATCGCCCAGATCCTCGGCCTCCCCGCCGGCACCGACGACGTGCCGCTGGGCGACCGCAAGAACATGTGCTACATGGGCTCCACCGTGGTGTACGGCCGCGGCGTGGCCGTGGTCGTGGCCACCGGCATGAAGACCGAGATGGGCAAGATCGCCGACGCCATCGCCCAGGCCTCCGACGAGCTCACCCCGCTGCAGATCAAGCTGAACGAGCTCTCCGGCGTCCTCACCAAGCTGGTCGTGGGCATCTGCGCCATCGTGTTCCTGGTTGGCATGTTCCGCAACGGCGGCCTTGCCTTCTTCAATGACATGGGCCTCGTGCTCAACACCTTCATGGTCGCCGTCTCGCTGGCCGTGGCCGCCATCCCCGAGGGCCTGGTCGCCGTCGTGACCATCGCGCTTTCCATCGGCGTCACCAAGATGAGCAAGCGCAACGCCATCGTCCGCAAGATGAACGCCGTCGAGACCCTGGGCTGCACGCAGGTCATCTGCTCCGACAAGACCGGCACCCTCACCCAGAACAAGATGACCGTCGTCCGTCACTACTCCGAGGACATCGACCGTCTCGTGCGTTGCATGGCCCTGTGCTCCGACGCCAAGTGGGACGTGGCCGCGCAGGAGGCCGTGGGCGAGCCCACCGAGGCCGCCCTCGTGGCCGACGCCGCCAAGCTGGGTTTCCTCTCCGGTGACCTGGACGCCGCCAACCCGCGTGCGGGCGAGGCGCCGTTCGACTCCGGCCGCAAGATGATGTCCGTCGTCAATCTCTCGCCCATGGGCGACTACGTGCAGCACACCAAGGGTGGCCCCGACGTCGTGCTCGCACGTTGCACCAAGTTCCACACCGCCGAGGGCGTCGTGCCCATGACTGACGAGATCCGCGCCAAGATCATGGAGCAGAACAAGGCCATGGCCGATGACGCCCTGCGCGTCATGGCTGCCGCCCGCGTCAACCACGGCAAGACCGCTCCCGCCAGCTACGCTGCCGAGGACCTCGAGAAGGACATGGTCTTCATCGGCCTGTGCGGCATGATCGACCCGGTCCGTCCCGAGGTCAAGCCTGCCATCAAGGAGGCCCATGAGGCCGGCATGAACGTCGTCATGATCACCGGCGACCACATCGACACCGCCGTGGCCATCGCCAAGGAGCTCGGCATCGTCGAGGGCAGGGAAGGCGCCATCACCGGCTCCGAGCTCGACAAGATCTCCGACGAGGACTTCTCCACGCGCGTCGAGGACATCAACGTCTACGCACGCGTCCAGCCCGAGCACAAGACCCGCATCGTCGACACCTGGAAGAAGAAGGGCATGGTCGTCGCCATGACCGGCGACGGCGTCAACGACGCTCCTTCCATCAAGAAGGCCGACATCGGCGTCGGCATGGGCATCACCGGCACCGACGTCACCAAGGGCGTTGCCGACATGGTTCTCGCCGACGACAACTTTGCCACCATCATCGGCGCCGTCGACGAGGGACGCCGCATCTACGACAACATCCGCAAGGCCATCCAGTTCCTGCTCTCGTCCAACCTGGCCGAGGTCATCGCAGTGTTCGTCGCCTCGCTGATCGGCTTCACCATCCTCGAGCCCACGCACCTGCTGTGGATCAACCTCATCACCGACTCGCTGCCGGCACTGGCCATGTGCATGGAGTCCGCCGAGCCCGACATCATGCGTCGCAAGCCGCGCAACTCCAAGGACGGCATCTTTGCCAATGGCATGGGTCTCGACACGCTCGTCCAGGGCGTGGTCATCTCCGTCCTCACGCTCGTGTCCTACTTCATCGGCGTCCATTACGCCGAGGCTGGCGCCGAGCCCGCGCTCGTGGGCATGACCATGGCCTTCCTGACCCTCTCCATGGTCGAGATGTTCCACTCGCTCAACATGCGCAGCCGCCGTGGCTCGATCTTCACCCTGCCCACGCAGAACGGCTGGTCGTGGGGTGCCTTCGCCCTGTCCCTGGTGCTCACCTACATCGTCATCGAGACCCCGCTCTCCAACCTGTTCAACTTCGCGGAGCTCGACCTGACTCATTACGGCATCGCCATGGGCCTCGCGTTCTCGATCATCCCGATCATCGAGATCTACAAGGCCATCATGCGCGCGGTTGAGAAGAACTAACCGTCACCTGACAGAGACGCCTTCCGAGCGGGCGGGGTTGCGACTGGGGTCGCGGCTCCGCCCGCCCGCTATTATGGAGGTGCTGGGCCACGGTGAGGAGGTATCGATGGCAAAGAAGGCGAAGGCGCGCCGCGTGCGCGAGGTGCGTGCGAATAGGGCAGTCGATTCCCTGCCGGCGCTTTCCTCTCTGACGGAGCTGCCGGCCTTTGACGAGCTGCGGGCAAGCGATGCGCAGAAAAGCGCGTTCGAGGCGGCGCGTGCCGAGGCGGGCGATGCGGCCGGCGAGCTGGTGCTGGGTTGTGTGGTGCGGCTTGACCGAGGCTATCCGGCCATCGTGTGCGAGGACGCGACCTTCAGGGCGGAGTTTGCCACGCGCCTGACCAAGGGTGACTTCTCGCGCGTGGCCGTGGGCGACTGGGTGTGTGCCAGA
>CAMYZR010000143.1 GCA_947303905.1 uncultured Atopobiaceae bacterium | reverse complement strand
GATGCGATGGGAGTCTTGAGCTCGTGCGTCACGTTGGCCGTAAACTCGCGACGGATGGCATCGGCGCTCTTGAGCTCCTCCATCTGCGAGATGAGCTCGGTCTGCTGCACGGCAAGGCGGTCGGTCAGCGGCTGCAGTTCCTCGTAGGGGGCAGGCCCATCGAGGTGAGCCGGGTCGATCTGCAGGATGGGTTGGACCAGGCGGGCCGCCATGGCGCGCGAGGCGAACCAGGACACCACCACCAAGACAAGCAGGACAAGCGCCAGGATCCCCAGGTCTCCCGCCAGGATGGCAAACACGCCGTTGCGCTCCACCGAGAGTCGAATCACGTTGCCCGACTTGAGCAGACGCGCCTCGTAGAGGCTCACGCTGCCCAGGGTGTCGCTTGCCCTCGTGGATGACCCGGAGCCATCCTCGAGCGCCTCCATGATCTCGGGCCGGTCCTCATGCCCGACCAGCTCGCCGGAGAACACGAGGCTGTCGTAGAGCACCTCCCCCGAGGGCGTGACCAAGGTCGCGCGCATGGCGCCCAAGTCGATGTTGGAGAGCTCGGCGGCCTCGTCATCGGAGGAGTCCAGCGTCGATGCCAGAACGTCGCACTCGTTGCCCAGCTCGATGCGCGCCTCCGTCATGACGGTCGACTGGTGCAGGTAGGCAGAGACCACCGTCGCTATCGTTGCCGACGCGACGGAGATGCTCAAGAGGGTGCCAAACACCCTGTCCGCGAGGGTCCTCTCCCTTGGGGCCTGCTTGTGCGCCACGGCTTACGCCTGCATCCGATAGCCCACGCCACGAACAGTCTGGATGAGCCTGGAGTGCTCCCCAAGCTTGGAGCGAATCGTCTGGACGTGCACGTCCACCGTACGCGAGCCGCCATCGAAGTCCCAGCCCCACACGCGCCTCAGCAGCGTCTCACGTGAGAAGACCTCGCCCGGGAAGCGCATCAGGAAGGTGAGCAGGTCGAACTCGCGCATGGTGAGGGAGAGCGGCTCGCCATCGAGGGTCGCGCTGCGCCTGCTCGGCCAGAGCACCACGGGCCCGACCTCCAGCTTGGTTGGCGCGTCAACGGTGGGACGGCTGGAGCGTCGCAGAAGGGCTCGCACACGGCTGACCATCTCCATCATGCCAAAGGGCTTGGCGAGATAGTCGTCGGCACCGCCATCGAGGGCGCGCACGGTATCGAGCTCGGAGTCCTTTGCCGTGAGCATTATCACCGGCACGTCACGCAAATCTTCGCTGTGACGGATGCGCGCGAGGATGGCGAGACCATCGGTGTCGGGCAGCATGATGTCAAGCAGCACCGCCTTGGGCAGCTCCTCCTTGCAGGCCTTCTGGAACTCGGCGTCATCGGCACAGCCCCGTGCCTCGATACCCGCCTGCTTGAGCGCGTAGACCGTCAGCTCGCGGATGTTGGTGTCGTCCTCGACGTAGTAAACCATACGTCCCCCTTTCGCACCTGATTGTACCGCGAGGAGCAGGATGCTTGGCACCCCTTACACTCCCCTAACATCGATGTAGCTACGCCATTCCGAGAAAAACTTGGTACCTAACTTCTCGGTACCATGTGATTATTGCTAGGTACCTTGACATATACGGCAAGAGGCGTAGTGTAGAGTAGACTGAAAGGGGGACGCATGACCGACACACCAGTATCCGATCAGGCGTTAGCCCGTCAGGCCCTCCACGACTTCGGCTTCTTCGGCCACTACTTGCACATGAATGCCGGAGGCCGCAGCGGTCAGCAGCACATCCTCGTCAAGCTTCGCATAATGGGCGACCACATGACCCAGCGAGAGTTGCAGGAGCTCTCTGGCATCAGCTCCGCATCCATGTCTGAGGTGCTTGCGAAGCTCGAGGCATCGGGGTTCATCGAGCGCACGCGGTCCGATGAGGACCGCCGGCAGCTCGACATCGCCCTGACCGGCGAGGGGCGCACGAGGGCTGACGAGCTCATCGAGAAACGCAAGGCATTTGAGAGCCGTTGCATGGCTTGCCTCACCGAGGACGAGCTGCGACAGCTCATTGAGGTGCTTGACCGCGTGGTCGAGCACTGGAAGACACTAGAGGGAGAGGGGGCGTGCGCATGAGTCAGGAACAAGGCAAGACCATGGCACATCTGTCGCTGGGAGACATCTTCCGCACCCTGGGCGGCAGCATACGGGAGAACAAGAAGAACTCGATCATCGCTCCTGTCTTCGTCTTGGGCGAGGTCATCATCGAGTGCGCCATCCCCTTCATCACCGCCCGCCTCATCAACGAGATGAGCGTCGGCTGCGGCATCGACACCATCGCGCGCTATGGCCTCGTGCTCACCATCATGGCCATCATCAGCCTTGGCTGCGGAACCATCGCGGGCATCGCGGCGTCAATCGCCTCCACCGGCTTCGAGCGCAACCTTCGCCACGACATGTTTGCGAGCATCCAGCGGTTCAGCTTCTCCAACATCGACCGCTTCTCCACCAACTCGCTGGTCACGCGACTCACCACCGACACCCAGAACGTGCAGATGGCCTACATGCAGATCATCCGCTCCGCGGTGCGCAGCCCCATGATGATCATCTTCGCGGCCACCATGGCCTTCATCACGGGCGGAAAGATGGCCGTCGTCTACGTGATCGTGGGCTTCCTGCTGGGATTCGCGCTCATCAGCATCGCCCGCATCGTCATGCCCATCTTCCGCCGCATCTTCAAGAAGTACGACGCGCTCAACGGCAGCGTCGAGGAGAACGTCACCGGCATTCGCGTGGTCAAGAGCTTCGTGCGCGAGGACTACGAGAACAAGAAGTTCCAGAAGGCATCAGGCGAGGTCTTCCAGGACTTCTGGGGCGCCGAGCGCATCCTCGCCTGGAACCAGCCCATCATGACCTTCGCCGTGGACACGATCTACGCCTCCGTGGTCTACTTCGCCTCGAAGCGCATCGTGACCTCAGCGGGCACCGCCATGCAGGTGGGCAACATGAGCGCCCTCATCACCTACGGCTTCTCGATGCTCATGAGCCTCAACATGCTCTCGATGATCTTCGTCATGATCACCCTGGCCGAGGAGAGCTCCCGGCGCATCTGCGAGGTCCTGCTCGAGGAGCCCGACCTGGCAAACCCGGCCGAGCCCATCTTCGAGGTGCCTGACGGCTCGGTCGACTTCGACAACGTGAGCTTTGCCTACCATCCCGAGAGCGGCCGCTTTGCCCTGCGCGACATCGACCTGCACATCAAGAGCGGCGAGGTCATCGGCGTCATCGGCGGCACGGGCTCGTCCAAGTCCACGCTCATCCAGCTCATCAGCCGCCTCTACGACGCCACGCAAGGCACCGTCCGCGTGGGCGGAATCGACGTGCGCGACTACGACATGGACACCCTGCGCAACGAGGTGGCCGTCGTGCTTCAGCGCAACGTCCTGTTCTCCGGCACCATCAAGGACAACCTGCGCTGGGGCAACGAGCACGCCACCGACGAGGAGCTCGTCGAGGCCTGCAAGCTCGCCCAGGCGGACGAGTTCATCCAGCAGTTCCCCGACGGCTACGACACCTACATCGAGCAGGGCGGAACCAACGTCTCCGGCGGCCAGAAGCAGCGCCTGTGCATCGCCCGCGCACTGCTCAAGAAGCCCAAGATCCTGATTCTCGACGACTCCACCAGCGCCGTCGACACCAAGACCGACCAGCTCATCCGCGCTGGCTTCAAGAGCTTCATCCCCGAGACCACCAAGATCATCATCGCCCAGCGCACCGGCTCGGTCGAGGATGCCGACCGCATCGTGGTTCTCGACGAGGGCCGCATCAGCGCCGTGGGCACCCACGAGGAGTTGCTGCACAGCTCCGAGATCTACCGCGAGGTCTACCTCACGCAGAACAAGGCCAGCCACGACGAGAACGCCATCGCGCACGAGGAGGCCGAGGTCACCGTCCTGGGCAAGGACGAGATCCACGTCCACGCCGCTGCGGGCGGCAAGACCCCGCAAGACGGAGTGTCCGCGCGCGAGGGCCTCTCCGCAGAGCGGGAGCTGTCTACCTTGGATGACCAGCTCACGGAGGGAGGCGATCTGCATGCCTAAGAAGAAGCTCACCGCTGCAGAGCGCAGCATCATCAATGACCCCGCCCGTCTCAAGGACGCCCCGGCCCCCGGTGGCGCCGACGACTCCGCTGACAACAAGGGCGTTCCGGGCAAGGGCAGTCGCGGCAGGCGCGCCTCCAACCCCATGCAGGTCTTCCGCGGCACCGTCAAGCTCGTCTTCTCGTTCTATCCCCTGCAGTTTACCGCCATCATCCTGTGCATCGTGATCGGCGCTGCCCTCTCCACCCTGCCGTCGGTCTTCCTGCAGCGCACCATCGAGGTCGTCACGCGCACGTGGAAGACGGGTGACTGGTCTGCGGCGCAGCCCGAGGTCGCCCGCATCGTGCTCACCCTCATCGGCGTCTATGTCGTGGTGCTGGCCGCCCAGATCGCACAGGCCCAGCTCTCCGCCTTCGTGGTGCAGGGGACGCTCATGAACATCCGCAACAAGATGTTCGAGCACATGGAGAAGCTGCCCATCCGCTTCTTCGACCAGAACAAGCGCGGCGACGTCATGAGCTACTACACCAACGACGTCGACGCCCTGCGCCAGCTTGTCGGCGTGGCGCTGCCCAACCTGCTCAACATGGTCATCGCGATGACCTCCCTCGTGGCCATCATGCTCTGGTACTCCATCCCCATGACCTGCGTCGTGCTGGTGATGGTCACCTTCATGGGCTGGCTCACCCGCTACATGGGCGGCATGTCCGCCAAGTACTTCCTGGCCCAGCAGCACGCCATCGGTCGTGCCGAAGGCTTTGCCGAGGAGGCCATGAACGGCGAGAAGGTCATCAAGGTCTTCACCCACGAGAAGCAGATGCAGAAGCAGTTCGACGAGGTCAACGACGAGCTCTTCGAGGCCGCCAAGCAGGCCAACATCTACTCCAACATCCTTGGCCCCATCCTCATGAACCTGGGCAACCTCGCCTACGTGGTGGTGGCGCTCGCCGGCGGCATCTTCCTGGCCACGGGCATCGCCAACCCCTCCATCTCTGGCATGGTGCTCTCCATCGACATCGTCATCCCCTTCCTCAACCTCACCAAGCGCTTCGCGGGCTCCATCGGCCAGATTTCGCACCAGATCAACT
>CAMYZR010000142.1 GCA_947303905.1 uncultured Atopobiaceae bacterium | reverse complement strand
GCGGATGTAGTCGCTGTCGAGCGCCAAGCGATAGAACCAGTCGGTCGCCTCCCTGGGACTCTCCTCATAGCGCTCCCAGAACCCGCGCACCACCTCGCTCGGCCGCGGCGTCACGCAGCCCATGAGGCGCGTGTCGAGCAAGTCTCGGCTCGCGATGCCCCCGTCGATCACCCCGCGCGTGACCGCATCGTCGAGCAGCGCGGCGAGGATCTGCTCCAGAGGTGGGACCTCGTCCTCCTCCCAAACCCGCATGAGCGGGTCGAAGCTGTCGTCCGCCTCAAGCTGCAAGGCGTCAAGCAACTGGTTTGCCGCGTAGGCGCGGTCCTCGTCCCCTATCAGCCCGCGGTCCTCCGCATAGTCAACAAGAGCGACGAGCGCCTGGTAGACATGGTCAAATGCCTGTGCCGTCATGTCGGTCACTGCCTTTCTTACACACGTTCTAGAAGATAGGTGTAGGAGCGGTACTCCCCCGCCTTCATGGCAAGGGGCAGGGGGATTCCCATTTCCATGAGCGCGTCTGCCTCAAAGACGTCCCCGCGCACCACGTCTTGGTAGCGCGCACCAGGCGTGAGGCCGCGAGGAACCACAAAGCGCGGGATGCCGTAGCCATGAGTCTCGAGCACGACCGCGCTCACCATTGCCTGGCTCCCGTCAGGCGCCACCTGCTCCCAGGCGCATAGGGGCTCGGTCAGGGGGTTGGTCAGGCGATGGTAGGTCCCCTGTTGTACGAGCGGGGCGATGCGGTGATGCCACGTCACCTGCTCGCGGATCTTCGCACGCGTCTCATCGGAGAGCTCCTTGAGGTCCAGCTCGTAGCCAAAGGTCCCGGCGCCCGCCACGGTCGCCCTCGTGCCGAGGCTCGTCATGCGCCCCGACATCTCGTTGGGGCAGGCGGAGACGTGGGCGCCGACGGCAGAGCACGGGTAGCCGAACGACGTCCCGTACTGGATGGTGAGGCGGTCGACGGCATCGGTGTTGTCGGAGCACCAGATCTGCGGCGTGTAGTACAGCATGCCCGCGTCAAAGCGGCCACCCCCACCGGCGCAGCCCTCGATGAGCAGCTGGGGATAGCGCTCGTTCACCCGCTCGAGCACCGCGTAGAGCCCCAGGATGTAGTCGTAGAGCACCTTGCCCTGGTCGCTCGCCACGCGCGAGTAGACGTCCGTGATGAGACGGTTGTAGTCCCACTTCAGGTAGGCGACGGGACCCTGGTCGAGCACACCGCAGATCTGCGCGAAGACGTTGTCGCACACCTCGGGACGAGACAGGTCGAGCACGAGCTGGTTGCGCCCGAGCACGGGCGACTTGCCGGGAATGGCGAGCGCCCAATCGGGATGGGCGCGGTAGAGATCCGAGTCCTCGCTCACCATCTCGGGCTCCATCCAGATGCCAAACTGCAGGCCCACGTCATTGACTGCCGCGATGAGCTGCGAAAGCGTCCCGCCCAGTTTGGCCTCATTGACCCGCCAATCGCCAAGGCTGCGCTTGTCGTCGTGACGGTCTGCGAACCAGCCGTCGTCCACCACCAGCAGCTCGATGCCCACCTCCTTCGCCAGCCGGGCGAACTCCACCAGCCGGTCTCCGTCGAAGTCGAAGTAGAAGGCCTCCCAGCTGTTGATGAGCACGGGACGCACGCGGTCGCGCCAGTAGCCGCGGCACACGTGCTCGCGCACGCAACGATGCAGGTTCTGCGACAGCCGCCCGAACCCCTCGGTCGAGTAGCTCATGATTACCTCGGGTGCCACCAGCTGCTCTCCCGGCTCGAGCGGATAGGAGAACAGCTCGTCGGAGAGCCCCAGCTGCAGGCGCGTCTGGCCGTACTGGTCGCGCGCGGCCTCGCCCTTGAAGCTGCCGCTGTACACAAACTCCATGGCCCAGCAGCGCCCCGAGGTCTCTGTGGCGTCATGGTCGCACAGGATCAATAGCGGGTTTTGCTGATGCGACGAGGAGCCCTTCGAGCTGTCCGCCACACACGAGAGCTGCGCCAGCCTTGTGCGCTGGGGCACACGCTCCATGCAGTGCCGCCCGGGGAAGGTGATGAGCTGGTAGTCGCCGTGGACAAGGTCGAGGCACGCGCTCTGCGCCTTCTCCACCGTCAGGCGCCCCTCGCCTGTGTTGCGTACGATAGCGGCGCGACAGATCACGTCCAGGTGCGGGAGCACGCCATAGAGTAGCTCGACCTCAAGGCCGAGACGCGCGTCGGCCAAGGTGACCGAAAGCGTCTGGGCCTCGTCATCATCGCGGTGCGCGTAGACGGCGGGCAAGCCGGGCAGGCCGTACTTTCCGTCGCGGATTTCGTGACGCACGTAGCGCAGGTCGCAGCCAAAGGCTCCCTCGGCGTCACGCACCACCAAAAGGGGGCTGCGCATGTCGCCGGCACCCTGCACGGGAAACTCCTGCGGGAGGAAGTCGAGCGAGTAGCTGCGGTCGTCGGCCTTCTCGTAGGGCGAGGCGGACGTGCCGCGGTCGAAGCGGGAAGGCAGGTACGCGAGATTCCCCTCGGTGCGTCTCCCGTAGTAGAGGTGAAGCAGGTTCCCAATCTCGTCGACCTGCATCTGATAGGTGGTGTTGTCGGTGTGGATGGCGAGCGTCTTGGCGCACTCGTCAAAGATGATGGGCATGAGGTCTTCCTTACCTGCGCCGATGGTGGATAGATACGTCCGTCTTGGTGGGCAAGGCACGTCTCGTGACCCCTCTCGGTCGCACCAGGAAGCCATGCGACGGACAGGCACGGGGATGCTCGCGAGAGGAGCCACGAGGCGCACCTCGCCCAAGGGTGGGGCCGGCACGAGGCCGGCCCCGAAGGGAGGGAAGGGCAGAGGCCTACTTCACTGCGCCGTTGACGACGCCGTTGATGATCTGCTTCTGCGCAAACAGGTAGAAGATCAGGATGGGCAGCAAGGCCAGCAGGTACGAGGCGAAGGCCAGGTTGTAGTTGGTGCCGAACTGCGTCTGGAAGGTGAGCTGGGCCAGCGGCAGGGTGTTCATGCCACCACCGCTCATGATGACCAGCGGGGTCATGACGTCGTTCCAGGTGCCCAGCGCCGTGAGCACGGCTACGGTGGCATGCATGGGCTTCATGAGCGGGAAGATGACCTGCCAGAAGGTAGTCCAGGTACTGGCACCATCCACGCGGGCGGCCTCCTCGAGCGCCACCGGGATGTTCTTGAGGTAGCCCGAGTAGAGCATCACGTTCATGGGCATGTAGAACACCAGGTAGCAGCAGATGACGCCCACGAGGTTGTCGATGTGCATCTGGGCGGTCTGCTTCACGAGCGGCATCATCAGGATCGCGAAGGGCACGAACATGCCGCTGGTGATGTAGTAGTACGCCAGGCCGAAGAACTTGTTGGAATCCTTCATGCGGCCCACGGCGTATCCTGCCACCGAGTGGATGAGGATGGTGAGCACCATCGTGATGGCCGTGATCAGGAAGCTGTTGCCCAGCGAGTGCCAGAAGTCGGTGACCTCCATGGCCTCGCGGAAGTTTGCAAGGCTCCAATGCGCCGGCAGTGAGAGGATGCCCTGGATGGAGTTGGTCATCTCGCTCGGCTGCTTGAAGGCGATGACGATGGTCATGTACAGCGGAAACAGGACGGTGACGAGGCCCAGGATGAGCAGGATGGTGACGGGCCAGTTATAGCGCTCTTTGACTTTCTCAGGCATTACAGCTGCTCCTCTCTGCTGCTCAGGAAGCGCGTCTGCAGGACGGAGATGGTGACGATGAGGATGAAGAAGACAACGGCGTTGGCGCTCTGGAAGCCAAACTGACCGCCCGCCATGCCGTTGCTGTAGATGAGGAACGAGATGGACTCGGTGGACTGCGCCGGCCCGCCGCTGGTAAGGGCCATGATCTGGTCGAACACCATCATGAAGTTCTTCATGCAGAGCACCATGTTGATGGTGAAGAACGGCATGATGAGCGGGAAGGTGAGGTAGCGGAACTGGTTCCAGCCGGTGGCGCCATCAAGCGAGCCCGCCTCGTAGACGTCCTCGGGCACGGTCTGCAGGCCGGAGATGTAGATGATGGTGTTCATCGCGATGGACTGCCAAGCGCACACGATCACGATGGCAATCCAGGCACGCTTGGGATCGGCCAGGATGGAGGTCGTGTTAGTGAGGAAAGGCACGATGTAGGTGAAGAAGTAGTTGAAGATGTAGCCCACGACGAGCGACCCCAGGATGTTGGGGATGAAGTACATGCCGCGCAGGGCGCTCTTGAACTTGATCTTGCTGTTGAGCGCGAGCGCCATGGCCAGGCTGATGACGTTGACCGCCAGCGTGGAGACCAGCGCGAGCTTGAAGGTGAACAGGTAGGAGTTGCCCACGCGCGAGTCCTGGAACAGGTCGACGTAGTTGCGCAGGCCCACCATGTCGTAGCCGCCGAAGCCGCGGAAGTTGGTGAAGCTGTAGAAGAAGCCCCTCAGCAGCGGGAACGTGTTGAAGCAGAAGAACAGCACGAGAATTGGGATGAGCATGAGGTAGTAGGTCCTCTGCCTTTTGTTGCCCATGGTGGTACCTCCTATCCTTGCGTCGCGTAGTAGTCTTGGACCTTGGCGATGATGTCGCGGTTGTAGCGCGTCCAATCGCTGTCGAACTTGGCGAGGAACTTGTCCACGTCACCGTCGATGAGGAAGGTCTGGATCTGCGCGTCGACCGACATCTCGGAGGGGTAATAGTGGTCCTGGAAGTCGGCGGTGCGGCCCTCGTCGATGAACTCGCGCATGCCGTCGAGCACGTCGGGCAGCTCAAAGTCGCCCTCGACGCAGGGCACGGCGTTCTGCTCGTCAACATAGGTCTGGAGATTCTCCTGCGCGATGAGGAAGCGGATGACCTCGTAGGCGGCCTCCTTGTGGGGGCAAGCTGCCGTCACGCAGAACTGCAGATCGACGCCCGAGTTGAGGATGCGGTCGTCGGGGTTATCGACGGCAGGCATCACGAAGGAGTCGATGTCCATGTCGGGGTTGACCGAGCGGATCTGCGGCACCGCGTAGGAGCCGATGGTGTACATCGCGCTCTCGCCGTTCGCGAAGGCGGTGCAGGCGTCGTTGTAGCCATAGGCGAAGGGTCCGTCCTCGGCGTACTGCAGAAGCGCGTACTCCTTCTCGGCCACCTCGCGGTAGTGCTCGGCGAAGGTGGTCTTGCCGGCGTTGACCTGCTG
>CAMYZR010000141.1 GCA_947303905.1 uncultured Atopobiaceae bacterium | reverse complement strand
ATCCTGCTGCTGGCCCTGCTGCTCACCGCCTGCGGCGGCAGCACCGGCGGCAAGGTGAAGGATGAGCCCTATGAGCCGGTGGATTATCAGATTTTCCCCATCCCCGAGGGGGGCTACGTGGGCGACACCATGCCCTTCGTCACCGACGACGGCACGCTGGAGCTGTACTACCTGTACGACACCGACCACAACGGCCAGGGCTACCACCCCTTCTACATGTTCTCCACCAAGAACCTGTACTCCTATGAGGACCACGGCATGGCCCTGAGCTACGGCACCATGGCGGACCCCGACCCCGCCCTGGGCACCGGCTCTGTGGTGAAGGACAAGGACGGGCTCTACCACCTGTTCTACACCGGCCACAACGACAACGGCAACGGCGGTAAGGGCAAGGAGTGCGTCATGCACGCCACCAGCACCGACCGGGAGACCTGGACCAAGATCCCCGAGGACACGTTCTTTGCCCCAGAGGGCTACTCGCCTGACGAGTTCCGCGACCCCGAGGTATTCTGGGTGGACGAGGACCAGTGCTACTGGCTGCTGATTGC
Source organism: uncultured Atopobiaceae bacterium (assembly GCA_947303905.1). GTDB lineage: Bacteria > Actinomycetota > Coriobacteriia > Coriobacteriales > Atopobiaceae > UBA1367. The sequence continues at coordinate 4,632 of CAMYZR010000141.1, read as the reverse complement.
CGCGCAGCAGGAGGAGATGGGCGGCGTGGTGGCGAAGTTCACCTCCAAGGACCTCAAGAAGTGGGAGCTCCAGGACCCGATCTACGCTCCCATGCAGCAGTACATGCTCGAGTGCCCGGACCTCTTCAAGATGGGCGACAAGTACTACCTCACCTACAGCTGGGACTGCGTGACCTACTACGCCATGAGCGACTCGATCGACGGGCCCTTCGAGGCGCCGAGGGACAACGTCCTCGACGGCACGGGATTCGTCTTCTACGCGGCAAAGACCGCGGAGCTGAACGGCGTGCGCTACCTCTGCGGCTGGATCGGACGCGCGGGCCTCACCGACGACTCCGGGATCTACCAGTGGGCCGGCAACATGCTCAACCACGAGCTCGTGCAGAAGGAGGACGGCACCCTGGGCGTGCGTGCGCCCGAGACCTTCGATGCGAGGTTCACGCAGGACAAGCCCTTCCAAGCCGTGAAGAAGGAGGGCACCGTCAAGATCAAGGATAACGGCATCACCCTCAAGGCAAAGGGCGACGGCTACGCGCTCGCGGACATGGGAACGCGCCCGCCGACGATGATCCTGGAGTGCGACGTCAAGCTTGACCAGGGCGGACGTGCGGGATTCGCCTTTGGCGGCAGCGAGTCCGACGAGAGCTACACCGCACTCTGCCTCGACGCCGGACGCGGGAACCTCCACTACGAGGGCTACCAGATCGCGGACCTAGCCAAGATGGACCCGATGGTGTACACAGCGTTCGACTTCTCCTCGAGCGAGACCCATCACATCACGATGGTGTGCGAGAACGAGATCGTCGTCACCTACATCGACGACACCAAGGCGCTCAGCTCCCGCATCGGCCATTCCATCGACGGCGCCCACATCGGCGTGTTCGCCGAGGGCTGCGACGCCGCGTTCAGCAATATCACCATGAGGCTCCCGGAAGAGGGATAAGTTCGGCGTTTTGATACGGTTTCGAGCTGGTCACGCCAGTCCGTTTGGGCTGGCGTGACCCCTTTTGGCACGTGCGGGCTCGTCTCGCCCCATGCGCTAGACTGGTTCGGACAGACCGGCGGACGGCAGACCAGGCTCCCCGCGCGACGGGCATGCGCGGAGCCTTGGCGCAGAGGGAGCGAACATGCCACGGGACTCGATCAGCAAGACGGCTCAGGTAAACATGCAGATGCTCGCCGAGCTTGGCGTGCCAGAGGCGCTGCACATGAGAGACGCCCTCGCCCTCGAGGGAAACCCGCTCGAGGTCTTCTCGCGACTCCCCCTCGCACGGCTGATACCACTTTGCGTCTCATGCATCTCGGAGATCCTCTACCAGAGCGCCAACGACCTCATCCTCGAGGCGGACAACCCCACAATCCTCGATGTTGCCTGCGGCTACTCGCCGCGCGTGCTGCTCATGGCGCCCCAGGGATACACCTACATCGGGGCCGACCTGCCTGACGTGACGGCGGACCTCCAGGAGCGGCGGAGCAGCATCGTGCCGCCGGATGCGGAGTGGCTCGCAGGCTACACCACCGCCGACGCCACCGACCAGGAGCGCATGGAGACGATTCTCGTCGCCTTGCGCGAGGAGGTCACGGTGGTCACGCAGGGACTCCTGTCCTATCTCCTGTCCTATCTGTCATTGGAAGAGAAGCTCCTGCTCGCGGAGGGTATCCGCGGTCTTCTCCAGCGAAATGGTGGCTGTTGGATCATCCCCGACACCGATCCGGATAGCATGTTGATGGACACTTTCCGCGCCGTGCTTGGCAAGCGCGCCACGGGCGTCTTCGAGGGCGTCTACCGCATCGTGGACAAGCTCGTGGGGCGCGACCGCTCGAAGATGGGCTGGCAGAACGCTGGCGAGGTCGCCGATGCGCTCCGCGAGCTTGGCTTTGTGGTGAGACGCGTGCCCCTGTGGCGAGACGGCCTGGAGCTGCGTTGCATGGAGCGCGTGGGAGATGAGGCGGCAGAGAGGCTGCGTGCGACCTGGGCGGAGAAGTCCTCGCTGGTCGTGAGCGTGTAGCGGGCGGATGAGGAGCGGGTCGGCGCGAGCCCGCCAGCTGAAAAGTGCGCACTTCTCGGAGGTTATTCGGACTCTTGAAACCAGAGTGCGAATAGTTCGCGAGAAGTGCGCACTTTTTTTCTCGGTGTCGTACGTGGCGGCCCTACGCCTCCGGAATGGTCAGCACCGCAATGCTGTACGGGGGCATGCTCACGGTGCCATTCGCGCACGAGACGCTCTCGGCATTGGTCGTGAGCACCGCCGCCAGCGTCAGGTTGCCCGAGACGACCGACAGGTCCTTCTCGACCGCCTGATCGCGCAGGTTCATCACGACGAGCACGTCCTGGTCCTCGGCGCTCCGCCTGATGAAGGCCGCCACGTTTCCATCGCTCACGCCGTCGACCGCCTCGGTCGTGCCGCGCGCTATCGCCGGGAAGGCCTTTCTCACGCGAATGACCTCCTTGAACCAGCGCCAAAGCGAGAGGTCGTCCGTCATCTGCGCCTCAAGCGACGGGAAGCGATTCTCGATGGCATCCATACCAGCGGGGGCCGCACACATCCCAGACGCACCTGCGTCGTCGCTCCAGCGCAGCGGCGCGCGCTTGTTCTCATCCTTTCCCGAGCCGTCCATGCCGAGCTCCTCGCCATCGTAGACGAAGGAGTCGCCGCGCATGAACAGGCTCAGGGCATAGGACATCTTGGTGACGGGACCCTGGTCGGAGGGGTAGTAGCTCGCGCTTCTCGCCGTGTCGTGATTGGTGTAGAACGGCGCGTCGACCGCGTTCGGATTCGCGGCGCCAAAGGCTGCCTCCGTCTCCACCATCGCCCGCACATACTCCGAGGCCCCGGACCTGCCGCTCATGACCTGCGCGATCGTGCCGTCAGGCCCCGCGAAGGGGAAGTCGAAAAGCGAGTCGATGCCACTGGCATAGAGGCTCGCGATGGACGAGCGGTCCGTCCAGGCCTCCCCCACCAGATAGCAGTCTGGGTCAATCTCCCTGCACGTATCACCGAGAAACCTCAGGAACTCGACGTTTGCGTCGCGGTTGTCCGTCACGTAGGAGGTGACCGCGTCCAGGCGGAATCCGTCCACGCCCTTGTCCAGCCAGAACTTGAGAATGTCACGGATCTCCCCGCGCACCGTCTCGTTGCCAAGGTTGAGGTCCGGCATCTCCGACCAGAAGCGCGCCTCGTAGTACCACTGCGTTCCCTCCAGCGGGACAAAGCCCTCGTAGGGCTCGCGCGAGAAGGTGTAGTACCACACGTACGGACACTCCTCGAAGACCGGCTCCTTGTCCGGCGGCAGCGAGCGGAGGTAGTCCGTCGCCGCCTTGAACCACGGATGCGTGTCCGAGGTGTGGTTGAGCACGAGGTCCATGAGCACGCGGATGCCCCTCGCGTGGCAGTCCGCCACGAGGGCCTCGTAGTCCTCCATCGTCCCGAAAGAGGGGTCGATGGCAAGGTAATCGTCCACATCGTACTTGTGGTAGGTGGCCGAGGGATGCACGGGCGTCAGCCAGATCTGATCGAAGCCGAGGTCGCTGATGTAGTCGAGCTTCTCGCGGATGCCGTTCAGATCTCCGATGCCATCGCCGTTGGAATCACGGAACGACGAGACGAAGATCTCGTAGGTCGTGCGGTAGTCGTCAGCGCTGGCCGCTGGCTGCAGAGACTCGTTGTATGCGACCATCTCGCCGGAAGCGGCCGTATCGCCAGAGGTGGTGGTGGGCAGCGTACCGCCGTTGGCCACGTAGGCGACGTAGGCCAGAAAGCACAGCAGCGTGCCGAGGGCGGAGCCCAGCCATTGCAAGACACGTTTCATATAACCTGCCTGTCGTGTCGAGGATAGAAGCTAGGGGATTGTGCCCCATTCCGCCCGTGATTACACCGCGGCACGGTTCTTCATCGAGAAAAGTACGCACTTCTACAAGATTATTTGGACTCTCGAAACCACAGTCCTAACACTCTTGCTGGAGTGCGCACTTTTCCGAGGTCGATCGGACCCTCAAGTGACCCTACAGCGAGATTGTCATGCCGTCGCGCGCAAGCTCGATGCCATGGCGGGCAGCGACTCGCTCGACCTCCGCACGCTCGTCATCGCTCCACGAGGGATTGTGGTGCACAAGCAGCGTCCGGCCAAACCGCTCGAGAGGGAGACCCGCCGCAAGCGCCTCGACGCTCGTGTGCCGCGGATCGCCCGCACCGAGCTGCCAGCACTCGTGCAAAAGCACCTTGGAGGGAGAGCAGTTCTCCCAAGCCGCGGCATCAAAGCTCGTATCGGTAGCGTAGGTCACGAGGTCTCCCAGACGCAGCTGGAAGGAGGGAGCCGAGTGGCTCTGGGCCTTGACCTCAACCTGCAGGTCGCCCAGCAAGAAGTCCTGCCCGCCATAGTCGTGGTAGCGCACCTCGCGGGCAAACCCAGAGGGGCCCGATGAGTACAAGGCACTCTGCAGCAGGTCACCCGCATATTCCTGCGTCTTCCTCGGGTACACGGGCCTGCCCGGCCCATACACGTCCACGCGCTTGTCCGCGACAAACCTCTTGAGGTACATCAGGCCCACCAGATGATCCACGTGATAGTGGGACAGCAGCACGCTGAGGCGGTCATGCCGCTCCAGCACCTCGCCAACAAGCTCGAGGTACG
>CAMYZR010000140.1 GCA_947303905.1 uncultured Atopobiaceae bacterium | reverse complement strand
GCCGAGCAGGCCGTCTTCGGCTCCTGGAACACCGAGCGCGCCATCCTGTACCGCAAGCAGAACAAGATCGACGACACCCTCGGCACCGCCGTCAACGTCCAGGTCATGGCTTTCGGCAACAAGGGCAACACCTCCGCTACCGGCGTGGCCTTCACCCGTAACCCGGCCGACGGCACCAACGAGCGCTATGGCGACTACCTCGTGAACGCCCAGGGCGAGGACGTCGTGGCAGGCATCCGCAACACCGAGCCCATCGCCAAGCTCCCCACCGAGCCTGGCCTGGAGGACGCCGGCAAGGAGCTCTTCCACGTCTTCGAGATCCTCGAGGACCACTATGCGGACATGATGGACCTCGAGTTCACCATCGAGCAGGGCAAGCTCTACATGCTGCAGACCCGCGTGGGCAAGCGCACCGCTCTGTCCGCCCTCAAGGTCGCCATCCAGATGTACGAGGAGGGTCGCATCACCAAGGAGCAGGCCGTCATGCGCGTCGCTCCCGAGCAGCTCGACCAGCTCCTGCACCCGCAGTTCGACGCCGCTGACATCAAGGGTCGCGAGGTCATCGCCAAGGGCCTCAACGCTTCTCCTGGTGCCGCCGTGGGCGCCGTCGTGTTCTCCTCTGAGGACGCCGTGGCCTACGCCGAGGCTGGCAAGTCCTGCATCCTGGTCCGCTGGGAGACCACCCCGGACGACCTCCCCGGCATGGACGCCGCTGACGGCATCCTGACCTCCCATGGCGGCAAGACCTCTCACGCCGCCGTTATCGCCCGCGGCATGGGCGAGCCCTGCGTCTGCGGCGCTGAGGCCCTGCAGATCGATGCCCCCAACAAGACCTGCGCCATCGCCGGCACCGACATCGTCCTGCACGAGGGCGACGTCATCTCCATCGACGGCTCCACTGGTGCCGTCTACATGGGCGAGGCCAAGCTGGTCCGTCCTGAGCTCGGTGGCGACCTCCAGACCATCCTCGAGTGGGCTGACGAGATCCGCTTCAACGAGGAGCGCGGCCGCGTCATGGGCGTTCGTGCCAACGCCGACAACCCCGATGACGCTCAGCTGTCCCGCGACAACGGCGCTGTGGGCATCGGCCTCTGCCGTACCGAGCACATGTTCCTGGGCGAGCGCAAGTACCTCATCCAGAACTTCATCCTTGCCGACGATCCCGCCGTCAAGGCTGACGCTCTCGCCAAGCTGGGCGAGGCCCAGAAGGGTGACTTCCTTGGCATGTTCAAGGCCATGGAGGGCCTGCCCGTGATCGTCCGTCTGCTCGATCCCCCGCTGCATGAGTTCCTGGATGCCCCGCGTGAGCTCGAGGTTGAGATCGCCAAGCTCGAGGCCGCCAGCAAGGCTCTCGAGGCCGCTGCCTCCGTCGACGACAGCCTCGCCGAGATGAACGCCGAGCTCGAGAAGACCATCGCCGTCAAGACCGCTCTGCTGAAGCAGCTGGACTCCTTCCAGGAGGCCAACCCCATGCTCGGCACCCGTGGCTGCCGCCTGGGCTTCCTGTATCCCGAGCTCAACCACATGCAGTTCAAGGCCATCGCCAGCGCTGCCGCCGAGCTCATCAAGGAGGGCGTTGACGCCAAGCCCGAGATCATGATCCCGCTCGTGGCCTTCTCCGAGGAGCTCAAGCACCTCCGCTGGATGTGCGAGGACGACATCAAGGCAGTCGAGGAGGAGTACGGCGTCAAGCTGGAGATCCCCATCGGCACCATGATCGAGCTGCCGCGCGCTGCCATCACCGCCGACCACATCGCCAAGTATGCCGACTTCTACTCCTTCGGCACCAACGACCTCACGCAGACCTGCCTCGGCTTCTCCCGTGACGACGTTGAGTCCTCGTTCCTCGACACCTACATGAACGAGAAGCTCATCAAGACCAACCCGTTCGCCACGCTCGACCGCGGCGTCGCTCGCCTGGTCCAGATGGGCGTCGAGGGCGGCCATGCCACCAACCCCGACATCGTCTGCGGTGTCTGCGGCGAGACCGGTGGTGACCCCGACTCCATCCAGAAGTACTATGACCTCGGCCTTGACTACGTCTCCTGCTCGCCGTTCCGCGTGCCTATCGCTCGCCTCGCGGCTGCTCAGGCCAAGATCAAGTCCAACGGTGGCGCCGAGACCCTGCCTCCGCGCGTCTAGCATTGGTTGACACCATCTGTTGGTAACCCAAAGCGGGGGAGGGCACATGCCTTCCCCCGCTTTCCTGTTTGGCCGGTGGCACATCTGAGGGAGAATCCATGCGGGTCATCACACGTGAGACGAAAGAGGCGCGGGAGCATGAGCTGCTCAGCCCCGAGGCGACGTTCTCCGACCAGTCCCTGGGACGCGAGCATCCCGAGGAGCCTGACTCCCTGCGCACCTGCTTCCAGCAGGACAGGGACCGTATTCTCCATTCCAAGAGCTTCAGGAGGCTGGCAAACAAGACGCAGGTGTTTCTGGCGCCCGAGGGCGACCACTACCGCACGCGCCTGACGCACACGCTCGAGGTCGCGCAGGTATCCTGTGCCATCGCCCGGTCACTGGGCCTCAACGTCGACCTGACTGAGGCGATCGCTCTCGGGCACGACCTGGGACACACTCCCTTCGGGCATGCCGGCGAGCGAGCGCTCACGGAGTCGCGTGCACGATACCGCGGCATCGATCCCGCATCTGAGGAGGAACAGGCGCTCTTCCGCCACAACGAGCAGAGCGTCCGCGTGGTGCGCCTGCTCGAGCGCGAGGGACGTGGCCTCAACCTGACGCTCGAGGTGCTCGACGGCATCGTGTGCCACACCGGGAAGGTTCGTGCCATCACCCCGGAGGGCAGGTTGGTCGCCAGGTCGGACCGCATCGCCTACGTCTGCCATGACATCGATGACGCGGAGCGCGCAGGTCTGCTCTGCGAGGGCGACCTTCCCGTCCGTGCGCGGGAGGTGCTGGGGGACGACTCTTCACATCGCATAGAGACGATGATTCACGACGTGGTGCGCACGAGCGCGCAGGAGGGCGACATCGCCATGTCAGACGAGGTCTGGCGTGCCTTCTCGGAGCTTCGGGCCTTCCTATACGAGAACCTCTACCTCAAGGGCGACGCCAAGAGCGAGGAGGGGAAGTCGGAGCGCGTGGTGAAGAGTCTCTTCACGCACTTCATTGAGCATCTCGACGAGGTCCCCCTGGAGTATCGGCGCTATCAGGACGCACCCGACGTGCAGGTGGCGGACTACATCTCCACCATGACGGATCGTTATGCGATTCGCCTCTACGAGGAGATCAACGTCCCGCGTGCCTGGGGCTTGCGCAGAAGATAGGCCTCACCCTGGGATGGGCACATGTGTGCCCGATGTGGAGAGATGCCCGTTCAGCCATGGGGAATTGCATGGTCAACGGTAGGTTTTCCTTGTCTCATCATCAGCAATTGGCTATCATATCTCCTCGTGTGTAAACCTATGTGTCGCTCACGTCTGGCGGCACCTCTAGAGAAGACGAGGAACATCATGGACTACATCCGCGCCATCGAGCGTCAGGATCTGCGTGAGGACATCCCGCAGGTGATCGTCGGCGACAACGTCAAGGTTCACTATCGCATCAAGGAAGGCGAGCGCGAGCGTGAGCAGGTCTTCCAGGGCGACGTCATCCGCATGAGCGGTGGCAGCTCTCGCGAGACCTTCACCGTCCGCAAGATCTCCTTCGGCGTCGGCGTCGAGCGTACCTTCCCCCTGCACAGCCCCAAGATCGCCAAGCTTGAGGTCGTCCGTCACGGCGACGTGCATCGCGCCAAGCTCTACTACCTGCGCGATCGTATCGGCAAGGCCGCTCGCATCCGCGAGAAGCGCATCTACGTGCCTTCGCAAGGGCCTCCTACGGGAGGCCCTTTTCTTATTCGTACGTGAGAGGCAAGCCCATGAGCGTTGAGTCACTAAAGCCCGCTTCGGCAAAGGACATCGTTGCCCTGCTGCATGAGGCTCCCTACGAGGAGGTGGAGGAGCTCGTCGCACGCTATGGCGACGACAGTCGCGTGCAGGTGCGCAAGGCGCTTGCCACCCTCGAGCGTCGTCACGAGCGCGAGCGGATGGAGCGCGAGCGCGTCGAGGGCATGTATGCGCTGCAGGCCGAGCTGTCCGGAGGCGGCATCGCCCTGGGCGTCGACGAGGTGGGCCGTGGTGCCATTGCGGGACCCCTTACGGTCTGCGCGGTCGCCCTGCCTGACGAGCCAAAGATCTGGGGGCTCAACGACTCCAAGCAGCTGACGCCGGCACGTCGCGAAGAGCTTGCCATCCAGATTGCCGAGCATGCGATCGCCATCGGGATCGCCCACATCGAGCCGGCGTCGATCGATGCCGTCGGCATGGGCGTCGCCGTGCGCATGGGCATGTCTCAGGCCATAGAGAACGCTGGCATAGACCCCGATGCGGTTCTCATCGACGGGAACCCCGTCCACGTGCATCCGCGCGAGAAGACGCTCGTGAAGGGCGACGCGCGCATCGCAAGCATCGCAGCCGCCTCGATCGTGGCAAAGGTCACACGAGACGCCATGATGGTCGCCTATGCCAAGGACTATCCCGGATACCATTGGGATGCGTGCAAGGGATATGGCTCAAAGGAGCATGTCGACGCCATCCGCGAGAAGGGCCTGACACCGCTGCATCGCGTGTCGTTCTGTGGCAACTTTGTCGAGACGCCCACCCTGTTCTAGGAATCATTCCGATCAAAAACCTACCTATGTCGCATCGCGACGCATGCCGCTACCTCGCGGTATGCGCTGGCCTGTTTTCTAAAGACCCTCCCGTGCGACCATGTGGCTACCGGGAGCGTAGTCTGGCGCCAACGTTGGCCTGCCATCTTCTTGTCCACTGGTCCTGACGAGAGGAGAGTGGATGAACGCGGTGACGGATGCGGCGATGGCCCGACCGGGCGTGATCTTGTCCGACAGCCTGCGCGAGCAGCTGTGCCGTGCCTGCGAGCTGAGCGCACACGACCTTGGCGTCGCTGGCGAGTCGGTCGTGGCGACCTACCTGCAGTCCCATGGCTGGGACGTGGTCGAGAGGAACTGGTTCTGTGCCGCTGGCGAGGCAGACATCATCGCCATAGATCCCTTTGGGGAGTGGGTCTTCGTCGAGGTAAAGACGCGCTTCGTGAGAGCGGGGGCACCAGCTCCCGAGCCCGAGGTGGCGGTGGATGCGGACAAGAAGCGCCGCTACCGCCA
>CAMYZR010000139.1 GCA_947303905.1 uncultured Atopobiaceae bacterium | reverse complement strand
GTTGCTGATCGTCGTTCAGTGTGGTGGCGCCATCAGTTCCTGCAGGGCTCTTGGAACTACGAGCGTATGCAGAACGGCGGCTGGTGCTACGCCATGATTCCGGCCATCAAGGCTCTCTACAAGGACAAGGAAGAGCAGGCCGCAGCACTCAAGCGTCACCTCGAGTTCTATAACACCCAGCCCTTCGTGTCCGCCCCGATCATCGGCGTTACCCTCGCACTCGAGGAGGAGCGCGCCAATGGCATGCCGGTCGAGGACCAGACTATTCAGGGCGTCAAGGTCGGTATGATGGGCCCGCTGGCTGGCGTCGGCGACCCCGTGTTCTGGTTCACCATCCGCCCGATTCTCGGCGCACTTGGTGCCTCCATGGCCATGGGCGGTTCCATCGTCGGTCCGCTGCTGTTCTTCATTGCTTGGAACATCATTCGTATGGCCTTCCTGTGGTACACGCAGGAGTTTGGTTACAGCGTGGGCACCACCATCGCCAAGGACCTCTCCGGCGGCCTGCTTGGCAAGGTGACTGAGGGTGCCTCCATCCTCGGTATGTTCATCATCGGTGCTCTGGTCCAGCGCTGGGTGTCGATTTCCTTCACCCCGGTCGTCTCCAGGATTGAGCAGGCTGCAGGCGCCTACATTGACTGGGCCAACCTTCCTGCGGGTTCCGATGGCATCAAGGAAGCACTGACTCAGTACAACGCAATTGGTGGCACCGCCCTTGATTCAATCAAGGTCACCACGCTTCAGGACAACCTCAACCAGCTCATCCCGGGCTTGGCTGCCGTATGCCTCACGCTGCTGTGCTGCAAGCTCCTGAAGAAGAACGTCTCCCCGATCACCATCATCCTGGCGCTCTTCGCCGTGGGTATCGTCGGACGTCTCCTGGGCTTCATGTAAGCAGTCCTCCCGCGAGACAAAACCATCCCCTGTCTCGCGTCCCTTCCCTTGACAGCCGCCCGGCCAAGTTGTGCTACCGTAACTTGGCCGGGCGGCTGGCCCTTAACCGCCGCAGCCTTCCAGAGAGGACCCACGCATGGCACAGTCACAGAACAGCTCCGTCGATTTCACGATCAAGGCGACCTCGTTTGCCGGCATGGGAACCTACGGAGACCTCATGGTGGGTAATGCGGCTCTCGAGTTCTACAACGAGAAGAACCCCGAGGACTTCATCCAGATTCCCTGGGGCGAAATCGACCACATCGCCGCCGAGGTCATTGGCAATAAGATCACGCGCTTCGCGGTGTTGCTCAAGCAGGGCGGCCACTTTGCCTTCTCCACGCGCGACAACAAGGCGACACTGCGCGCAGTGCGCGAGTACGTGGGCGAGGACAACCTCGTGCGCTCGGCCTCGTTTGCCGACGTTATCAAGGCCGGCGTACGTGGCCTGGGGCGCCGTCTCACCGGTCGCGGTTAAGGCGGGTTGTATCCAGCGGCCTCAGTCTCTGGGCCCGCAGCCAAGGGCAACGGGCTCGCCCGGCAGCAACCCGATACGCACGCCGACCCTTACTGGCTACACCTTCACAAGCGTATATGCACGCGTACCATGTCCGATTCGCTCGGCGTGTGCGAGCGTCGCCTCCCAGCTCGTGTTGGGGTTGGTCATATGAATGTGGTCGTGTAGCAGCGGGTCATCCGGATTTGCACGCTCCTCGTCGCCCAGAAGCGAGGTGGGGATGGCAGGTGCCGCGTTTACGGCATCCACGCACGCCTGGTCGAGTGCCACGGGGTCAAAGCTCGCAAAGAAGCCCACGTCAGGCACGATGGCAGAGTCGTTGAGCTCCCAGCAGTCGCAGTTGGGCGAGACGTCGATCACCAGGCTCACGTGGAAGCACGGCCGTCCATCGCATACCGCCTTGGAATACTCCGCGATGCGCTCCCCCAGAATCTCCGAGGCAGCCTCGTCGTTGGGGATGATGGCATCCTGATTGCAGACACCCATGCAGTGGCCGCAGCCCACGCATGCGTCCTGGTCGATCGAGGCCAGGCGCGGTCTCTCCGCACGATGGCTGATGGCGCCATGGGCGCAGGCGTGCGCACAGGCCATGCAACCGATGCACAGTTCCTCATCCACATGGGGTTTGCCCGCCGCATGCATGTCCATCTTGCCCGCTCGGCTCCCGCAGCCCATGCCTATGTTTTTGAGGGCACCTCCGAAGCCCGTCTGATCGTGGCCCTTGAAGTGCGTGAGGCTTACGAGCGCATCGGCATCCATGATGGCGCGACCGATCTTGGCACTCCGCACATGAACGCCACCCTCCACGGGAACCTCCACGTCATCGGTGCCCTTGAGTCCGTCGGCGATGATGACCTGACAGCCTGTGGTAAGCGGCCCAAAGCCATTCTGCGTCGACGCATCCAGGTGGTCGAGCGCGTTCTTGCGCTCCCCCACGTAGAGCGTGTTGCAATCGGTGAGAAACGGCTTGCCGCCTGCCTCGCGCACGAGGTCGGCTACCACCCGCGCGTAATTGGGGCGCAGGAAGCTCAGGTTTCCTGGCTCGCCCAGGTGCAGCTTGATGGCTGCAAACTTGTTGGCAAGGCTCATATCGGGCAAGCCCGCGCGGCGACAGAGACGCTCAAGCATCTGCAGGCGGCTCCTTGTCCCATGCGTGCGCAGGTCGCACCACCACACCGTTGATGGACTCGAATTTGCACCCATTGCAGTTCCCTCCTCGTATGGCTATCCAGCACCTGTCGCGCAGCTTCAAAGGCATCTTAACAAAGGAAATGGCCCTGTTCTGCATTGGGGCCACTATCGTCCTCTCGTCGACCGAGCTATGAAGACGCGAGGCCCGCGCCGCAGGATGTACCATGGGCTTTGTCGCATGTGCGACCACAGAGCAGCCGAGGAGGAGCCATGAAACACCAGGGAACCAAGACCCTCGAGACCGAGCGGCTCGTGCTGCGACGCTTCCGGGACACCGATGCGCAGGCCATGTTTGACAACTGGGCAAACGACCCAGAGGTAACGCGCTACCTTACCTGGGAGCCTCACAAGAGCGTCGACGTCACACGAAACGTCCTGAGTGACTGGATTCGCAACTATAGGCGATCCAGCTTCTACCAGTGGGCCATCTGCCTGCGCGAAACGGACGAACCCATCGGCTCCATCAGCGTGGTCAACTACCAGGAGAATGTCAGCGCCTTTGAGATCGGCTACTGCATCGGCAAGCGCTGGTGGCGGCAGGGTATCACGAGCGAGGCTCTTCAAGCTGTCATCGACTACCTGTTTGCTGAGACGGGGGCACTGCGCGTGTGCGCCGACCACGACAGCCGCAACCCAAACTCCGGCCGGGTCATGCGCCATTGCGGGATGACCTACGAGGGGACCCTGCGACAAGCGTGCCACAGCAACGCAGGCATCGGCGACATGTGCGTGCACGCCATCCTGCACAGCGAGTGGGATGCGGGACTGGGTAGCCCTGTGTAGGCAAAACCCACCCTAACCTGAAGAAAACTGGCGAAATGGCAATGTCGGAACACGCTCATACAATCTTCCGCTTTTCTTGTCAACAGCAGTGTGCGCGTCCAGCCCATCTACCTGCTGTTTATCTGAACGAGTTTTTGCCTTACCGACCAGTGTGCGAAGGGTCTCGAGAAGACATTGCCATTTCGCCAGTTTCTTCAGCTTGCAGCGGGTTGTTCTGCCCAGCGAGGCCTTGGCTATAGCCAGATGCCTTTCGAGGGCACATGCGGGAACGATTCTCGTGCGGAATAGGATGTGGCCGACAGGGCGGGCACGCCAAACGCCAACGAGAGCTCACCCGATGCTGGGCGAGCCCTCGTGTCACACGGTATTGGGCGTATAGGCTACGCAGCTTCTTCTTCCGCGGGCTCGTCGAACTGGCTGGGCACGCCGCGGCCGATGCCGGGGTAGTCTTGCTCGCGTCCCTGCTTGGACACGATGCGCACGACCTCGCCGATCGCCAGCAGGATGATCGTACCGATGAGCATGGGCATCTTGGCCATCTCGCCAGCGCTATTGCCGCGGCGATGCTCTCCGTGGCAGCCTTCGCCGTCTCGCACAAGCGCGCGCTCATCCCGCAGGCGACGTTCTTCATCTTCTACATCATCGACATCTGCGGCATCTTTGGCATCGAGTTCCTGCACCAGAACATCCCGTTCTCGGTGGACACTTACTACGAAATACCCCTTCCGCTGCTACGCATACTCTCGGGCACCGGTGTCATGGCAAGCCTCTGGGTCATGCTGCTGGACATCCTTGACGTGCACAACAAGCGCATGCAAGTTGCGCCTGTTGCCATCTTCGTGGCCGCTTGCTGCATTGTGATCTGGACCCTCCCCTATGGCCCCTTCCGCCAGTGGTTGTTCTACACGCTGCGCCAGATCTTCACTGCCTTTGGCCTGGCGTACGCCTATCTCAAATGGAAACGCTCGAACGACATGCCCTATCGCGAGCGCCTGGGCAAACTGCGGCCTCGGTACCTCTTCCTATGGGGGCTGCTCGCCTGCATCCTGATTGAGGACTGGTGGATCATCCTCGCCTCCCCCATCCCCTCCCCCGACAGCAGCTGGCTGACGCTCTATCTTTCCGAACGAAACTTCTCCGAGAACCTCATGATGCTGTTTGTGGCCTACCACGTGATTCGCGGCTCGCTGCAGACGCTGGCGTTGCGCTTCGACATGCCGCCAACGGCCGTATCCGACGCGCCCGTTGCCGGCACGACGGACAGCGAAGAGCCGAGCAAGAAGGCCCGCGACCTCGTGCGTCACATTGAGGATCAGCTGCCCGCCTATGCCACCGCGCACAACCTCTCGCGCCGCGAGCGCGAGGTGCTGGCGATGGTCATCGAGGGCAAGGATAACCGCACCATCGCGCAGGAGCTGTTCCTCTCCGAGGGCACCATCAAGACCCACGTGCACAACATCATGGTCAAGACCGAGACTAGGAGCCGCAACGAGCTCATGCAGGACTTCTGGGCAAGCTAGGGAGCTTGACGTCACTCAAACCTCAGCTCTGCGCATATATACCAAGTCGAACCTAGACCGCACATTCCGAACGGCGCCTGTTGGCGCATCGGGTAAGGCTCGTGCTAGAAATCTGCTAGGTTAGTGGCAGAAATTTCGCGATATGCGAGTCCGTATTCATCCTCAGGCTCTCGGCTGGCTACATCGACCAAAACCCTTCTGCGATACCGCAGCTAGACGCACTGCTTACATGGCGCGTTAAGCCGCGCG
>CAMYZR010000138.1 GCA_947303905.1 uncultured Atopobiaceae bacterium | reverse complement strand
TCAACAGTGCCGTGACGGCAAGCGAACGAGCGGTCCAGCGCGAGGAGGACGTGAGCTATCTGGTCGAGGGCATCACGTGCATCGTCGAGCGGGAGATGGGCATCACGGTCGACCGCGACTCCTTCGACTACGCGCGCTTTGCCACGCACGTACAGTACCTCATTGACCGTGTGAGCTCGGGCGAGCCCATCGACTCGCAGAACGCCTCGCTCTACGACGAGATCAGGGCGGCCTATCCTTTGGCTGCGGAGTGCGCCAATCGCGCAAGCAAGCTCATTCAGATGCGACTCAAGGTACCCTCGCTTACCAACGAGGAGAAGCTTTACCTCATGTTGCACGTCAACCGCATCTCGGAGCGTGTGTCGGCGCGCGGATAGCCATGACCGCTTTCGTCAACTGTCCTCTCTTATTACGAACATAGCTATACTTGAATGCGTTAGAAATTGATTCCGACGCAAAGGAAAGCTATGGCCAAGCGTGACAACCAGATTCTCGAGATCCTTACCTCGCAGGGAAAGGTCGAGGTGGCCTACCTCTCCCAGCTGCTTGGCGTATCGGAGGTCACCGTGCGCAAGGACCTCGACGCCCTGCAGGCCAAGGGCCTCGTGCAGCGCGTCCACGGCTTTGCGCAGCTGGCCAACCCCAACGACGTGGGCGGGCGCCTGGCGTACCACTACGAGGAGAAGCGATTCATCGCGCGCAGGGCGGCTGAGCTCGTGCCGGACGGCTCCACCGTCATGGTGGAGAGCGGTAGCTGCTGCGCCTTGCTTGCCCGCGAGCTTGCGGACCATTCCAACGGAGTCACCATCGTCACCAATAGCGCGTTCATCGCCAACTACGTGCGCGACAGCGCGCGCGTGAGCTGCGTTCTTTTGGGCGGCACCTACCAGCGCGACTCGCAGGTGATGGTGGGGCCGCTCGTGCACACCTGCGCGCAGGAGTTCTACGTGGACCGTCTCTTCATCGGCGCTGACGGGTGGATCGAAGGTGCGGGCTTCACCAATGCGGACCAGATGCGAGCCGATGCCGTGCGCTCGATGGCGGAGTCGGCGGCGGAGGTGGTAGTGCTTACCGAGTCGGAGAAGTTTGGCCAGCGTGGTGCCATTCCCATGCGACTTCCAGGCAAGAAGGTGAGCGTCATCACCGATGAGCGCATCTCGGACGAGTGGTGCCTAAGTCTCGAGTGCTCGGGTGTCGCTCTGATTCTGGCGTAGACGCGCGAGAATGGCAGGCTTAGAGCCCTGAGGACTTGTGCAGAGACCGAAAAGAGCTCGGACGCTTTGGTTTGCGAAGTGCTCGGGCTCTTTTGTTGCAAGGCAAATGAGCTACCTGTCCGTAGACAAATCGTGGTAGATCGGCTCGGCTCCGTCCTCGATGGTGATGCCTGGGGTGGTCGTCGGGCGCTCGTCCAAAAGGTCGGCCATGACATGGGCGGTCGAGCCGAGCAGGTCAATCGAGGGGATGCGTAGGGTCTGCAGGGCATTGCGTAGGTTTGCGCGGGTGTGAGGACTCAGGATGGTGTGGAACACGGCTGTCGGGGTTCCTGCATCACCCTCGCGTTCGATGAAGTCAACGATTTGTTGTGCGGAGCTTACGTGACTGAGCACCTTGATGGTGACTTTGCCAGCTGGGAACTGTGCAGACGCCGCGCGCACGATGCGGGCGACAGTCTCACCGGTCATATCGGAGACGCCGTAGACGGTGATTCCGTTGCTCATGGTCAGATCCTCTCTGTCGTTTGTGCTGGATGGCTGTGACGTGCTGGCTTAGAAGAAGGCCTCGATGCCTTCGTCCAGATAGACCTGGCGGTAGTCCTCGAGGTTCTCGGGGTGCAGGTTCTTGAGTCCACGCAGGTTGTAGGGCATGTCGAGCAGTGCATACTTGCTCTCGCCGAAGTTGTGGAAGGGGAGGAGCTGCACGCGCCTGGCCCCCGCTTCGTGCAGCCACCGGGCCATCGCGCGGGCGTCCTCGAGGCTGTCGTTGAAGCCGGGGATGACGGGAGTGCGCGGCAGCACGTCCAGTCCGTGCTCGATGGCCCAGCGCAGGTTTGCGAGCATGAGGTGGTCGTCGACGCCGGTGTGCTCTTGCAGGCGCGCGGGGTCTACATGCTTGAGGTCCATGAGCAGGTGGTCGAGGTGCCGGGCGATACGCTGGAATGTCTGCGGTGCCACGTGCGCCTCGGTCTCTATGCAGGTGTCGATGCCCTCCTCATGCAGGCGGACGAGGAGCTCCTCGCAAAAATCCGGCCAGGTGAGAGCCTCGCCGCCCGACAGGGTGACTCCGCCGCCCGAGTCCTCGTAGAAGGGCTGATCCTGCAGGCAGACCCTGACGACCTCGTCGACGGTCTTGGTCTCTCCAGTGCAGGTGAGGGCACGGGTGGGGCAGGCATGTACCGCCGCCTCGCCCTCGGGGGCATCTCCGCGCAGGCTGCGCACGTCGATGTGGCGCTTGCCTGCGTACTCTACTGTGTTGGCACTAGGTGCGGCCTTAAGGCAAGCGCCACAACCGATGCATGCGCTCTCCTTCCACTCCAGCTGCGGCGCGCGGCGCTGGCTCTCTGGGTTGGCGCACCAGGCGCAATGCAGCGGACAGCCCTTGAGGAAGACGACGGTGCGTATGCCCGGCCCATCGTCGAGGCTGAACTTCTGGATGTTGAAAATGGTCGCGGCTTGCATGGCACCCCCAACGTCTCAATGTCCATATACAGCTTAAAGAACTTACGAACGAAAGTAAATAGTCGAATGAACAGAATTTCTTCTTGACACATGAGTGATAGGTTCGTATCATGAATTACGAACGAAAGCAATCTAGCTTGCGATAGAGAAAGGAATCCGTCCATGGAGAACCGCGAGCACTTTGGGGCACTCACTGAGCGCATGCAGGCATACCGCGAGGAGGTGCTCGACGAGAAGCCCTTCGTCGACGCCGAGCGTGCTGTGCTGTACACCGAGTCGTATCGCCAGACGCAGAACCAGCCGTCTGTGATGCGTCGCGCCCTCGCCTTCGCGCACGTGCTCGACAACATGAGCATCTACATCGAGGACAAGACGCTCATTGCCGGCAACCAGGCCACCAAGAACGGCAACGCGCCTGTCTTCCCCGAGTACACGCTCGGCTTTGTGATCGACGAGCTTGACAAGTTCGAGAAGCGCGACGGCGACGTCTTCTACATGACCGAGGAGGACAAGCAGGCGGTACGTGACATCGCCCCGTTCTGGGAGAACAACAACTTGCGCTCGCGCGGCGAGGCCCTTTTGCCCGAGGAGGTCTCCGTCTTCATGGAGACGGGCGTCTTTGGGATGGAGGGCAAGCTCAACGCCGGCGACGCACACCTCGCCATCAACCACGCGCGCATGCTCAAGGATGGTCTGCGCGGCTACGAGGAGCGCGCCCGCGCCGCCAAGGCAGCCCTCGACCTCTGCGACCCCGACTCCATCGACAAGTACGTCTTCTATAAGGCCGTCCTGATCGTCATCGATGCCGTCCGCCGCTGGGCACAGCGCTACGCCGACCTTGCCGCCGAGCAGGCAGCAGCCTGTGACGACCCCACCCGCAAGGCAGAGCTCGAGCGCATGGCCGCCGCCTGCACCCGCGTGCCCTATGAGCCCGCCGAGACCTTCTTCGAGGCCGTGCAGGCGGCGTGGTTCAGCCAGGTGCTGCTGCAGATCGAGTCCAACGGCCACAGCCTCTCCTTCGGCCGCTTCGACCAGTACATGGATCCGTTCTACGAGGCTGACCTTGCGGCTGGTCGCATCACCGAGGACGAGGCGCTCGAGCTGCTTACCAACCTCTGGATCAAGACGCTGACCGTGCAGAAGATTCGCTCCCAGGCGCACACCTACTCCAGCGCCGGTAGCCCCATGTACCAGAACGTCACCATCGGTGGCCAGACGCCCGACGCCCCGCATGGGGACGCCGTCAACCCCATGAGCTGGCTCGTCCTACGCTCCGTCGCGCAGACCCGCCTCACTCAGCCCAACCTCACCGTGCGCTACCACGCCAACCTCGACCCGGCGTTCTTCGACGAGTGCGTCGAGGTCATGAAGCTCGGCTTTGGCATGCCCGCCCTCAACAACGACGAGATCATCATCCCGAGCTTCCTCGCCTGGGGCGTCAGCGAGTACGACGCGTACAACTACTCCGCTATCGGCTGCGTGGAGACTGCCGTGCCCGGCCGCTGGGGCTACCGCTGCACCGGCATGAGCTACATCAACTTCCCGCGCCTGCTGCTGTGCGCGATGAACGGCGGCGTGGACCTCACCTCGGGCAAGCGCTTCGTCGAGGGACACGGCAGCTTCCTCGAGTGGGAGAGCTTCGACGAGCTCATGGCCGCCTGGGACGCGAGCCTGCGCGAGATGTGCCGCTGGTCGGTGGTCGTCGAGAACGCCATCGACAAGGCCTCCGAGCGCGACGTGCCCGACGTGCTGTGCTCCGCCCTCACCGACGACTGCATCGCCCGCGGCAAGACCATCAAGGAGGGCGGCGCCGTCTACGACTTCATCTCCGGCCTGCAAGTGGGCATCGCCAACATGGCCGACAGCCTGGCCGCCATCAAGAAGCTCGTCTACGAGGAGGGCGTCATCACGCGCCAGCAGCTCTGGGATGCCCTGCAGAGCGACTTTGCCGGCGAGGAAGGCGCGCGCATCCAGCAGCTGCTCATCGACGGTGCCCCCAAGTACGGCAACGACGACGACTACGTGGACAGCCTGGCTGTCGAGTGCTACGAGCCCTACATCGACGAGGTCGCCAAGTACCACAACACCCGCTTCGGCCGCGGCCCCATCGGCGGCATCCGCTACGCAGGCACCAGCTCCATCAGCGCAAACGTCGGCCAGGGCATGGGCACCATGGCTACCCCCGACGGCCGCAAGGCGCACGAGCCGCTGGCCGAGGGCTGCAGTCCCGCTCACAACTGCGACAAGCAGGGGCCGACGGCCGTGTTCAAGACCGTCTCCAAGCTTCCGACCGACAAGATCACCGGCGGCGTGCTGCTCAACCAGAAGGTGACCCCCACCATGCTTGCCCGCGAGCAGAACAAGCAGAAGCTCGAGATGATGCTGCGCACCTTCTTCAATCGTCTGCATGGCTATCACGTGCAGTTCAACGTGGTCGACCGTGCTACGCTGTTGGACGCGCAGGCACATCCCGAGCGTCACAAGGACCTCATCGTCCGCGTGGCTGGGTACTCCGCGTTCTTCAATGTGCTCAGCAAGGCCACCC
>CAMYZR010000137.1 GCA_947303905.1 uncultured Atopobiaceae bacterium | reverse complement strand
CGCTCATGCTGGTGGTCATCGTGCTGGCCGCCTTCGCGTTCTCGCGCCTCGACTTCGGTGGCAGGGACCTGCTCTTTACCGCGTTCCTCTCGCTGATGATGATCCCCAACGAGCTGGTCATCATCACCAACTTCGTGACCATCACCAACCTGGGGCTGCGGAACACCTTCACGGGCCTCATCCTGCCCAGCGTGACCTCGGTGTTCTACATCTACCTGCTCAAGGAGAACTTCGACCAGATACCCGACGACCTCTACAAGGCCGCCAAGGTGGACGGCTGCAGCGACTTCAAGTACCTCACCAACGTGATGATCCCCATCTGCCGCCCCACCATCGTCACCGTGGTGCTGCTGAAGGTCATCGAGTGCTGGAACAGCTACGTGTGGCCGCGCCTCATCACCGACAACCAGCTCTACTTCTTGGTGTCCAACGGCATCCAGGAGATTCGCGAGAACGGCTTTGGCCGCGAGAACGTCCCCGCCATGATGGCGGCGGTCGTGGTCATCTCGGTTCCGCTGATCGTGCTCTTCCTCATCTTCCGACGGAAGATCATGGAGGGCGTGTCCAGAGGAGGTACGAAGGGCTAATGAGCATGAAGAAGCTGCACAACACCCCCGCGCGCGCCATGCGCGCCCTTCCCGCGCTCCTGGTGGCACTGCTGTGCACCGTCATACTTGTGGGCTGCCACGGCTCGCAGGGCATGGACGCCTTCGAGGTGCCCGAGCAGTGGGACGAGAGCCGCACCTACGAGATCACGTTCTGGGCCAAGAACGACACCAACAAGACCCAGACCAAGATCTACGAGAAGGCCATCAAGGACTTCGAGAAGCTCTATCCCAACGTCAAGGTCAAGATGCGCCTGTACACCGACTACGGCAAGATCTACAACGACGTCATCACCAACATCTCCACCAACACCACGCCCAACGTCTGCATCACCTACCCGGACCACATCGCCACCTACATGACTGGCGTCAACACCGTGGTGCCGCTGGACGGGCTCTTTGCCGACGGGAAGTACGGCCTGGGCGGCTCCGAGGTGAAGTTCGAGGGGCCGACGACCGACCAGATCGTCCCGGAGTTCCTCTCCGAGTGCATTCTGGGCGACGAGCACTACGCCATCCCCTACATGCGCTCCACCGAGGCCTGCTACGTCAACAAGACCTACGTGGAGAAGCTCGGCTTCAAGCTGCCCGACGTGCTCACCTGGGACTTCGTCTGGGAGGTCTCCGAGGCGGCCACCGCAAAGAACGCCGATGGCACCTACAAGGTCAATGGCCAGAAGGTGCTCATCCCCTTCATCGACAAGTCCACCGACAACATGATGATCCAGATGCTCAAGCAGCGCGGCGCGGGCTACTCCACCGCAGAGGGCGACATCGAGATCTTCAACGATGACACACGCGAGATTCTGAAGGGCGTCGGCGAGCACGCCAAGTCCGGCGCGTTCTCCACCTTCAAGATCAGCGGATACCCGGCCAACTTCCTCAACGCCGGCCAGTGCGTCTTTGCCATCGACTCGTCGGCCGGCTCCACCTGGATGGGCTCGGACGCCCCGCTCGTGGACATCTCGCCCGACAAGCTCGTGAAGTTTGAGACCGCCGTGCGCATGGTTCCGCAGTATGACGTCGACAACCCCCAGATGATCAGCCAGGGCCCGTCGATCTGCATCTTCAACAAGGCCGACTCGCAGGAGGTGCTGGCCTCGTGGCTGTTTGCCCAGTACCTGCTGACCAACGACGTGCAGATCGCCTACGCCGAGACCGAGGGCTATGCGCCCGTCACCACGCTGGCCCAGGAGTCGCCCGAGTACCAGGACTACCTCGCGCGCTCCGGTGAGGACAACGAGGCGCACTACAGCGTCAAGATCGATGCCACCAAGATCCTGCTCGAGAACGCCGAGAACACCTTCGTGACGCCGGTCTTCAACGGCTCCGCCTCGCTGCGCGACGCCGCGGGCCAGCTCATCGAGAACTCGACCAAGGCGGTCAAGCGCAAGCAGACCATCGACGACAAGTATCTCGACGGGCTCTTTGACGACGTGCTCGCCCTCTACCACCTCGACCAGCTCGGCGGTGGCGTGGGCGGCGACACCGAGTCGCTCGGCCCGCTGCCGCGTGCGTCCAAGATTCTGATCGGCGCTCTGATCGTGGCGTGGATCGGCATCATTGCCGTGGCCATCCACGACAAGCTCCAAGAGCGCGACTCCTAGTGCCACACGCTGCGGAGAAGGGGGCGCTCTCCCCTTTTCCGCAGCTATGTTGCCTAGTTGCAAAACGTGGTGGCATATAATGGGCACGCGTTGCTTTGTAAACCCAATTAAAGGGAGAGACATATGACTAAGGACATGCTCACGAGAAGGACCTTCCTCGGTGCGGCGGCTGGCGCCTCCATGCTCGCTCTCGCTGCCTGCAGCGGCTCCAACAACGGTGGCGGCGACGCTCCTGCGGCCGCTGCTGGCGACGGCACCGACGCCAAGGGCGAGGGCGTCATGACCTACGCCGACTACATGGCGGCCGCCATTGACGACGAGGTCACCGTCGAGTGCTTCGTCCAGGACACTCAGTCCTGGTGGGAGGACCAGATCACCATCTACGCCGCCGACGCTGACGGTGCGTACTTCATCTACAACGCGGCCTGCTCCGAGGAGGACGCCGCCAAGCTGGTCCCCGGCCAGAAGATCAAGGTCACTGGCTACAAGGCCGAGTGGTCCGGCGAGCTGGAAATCACCGAGGGCACCATCGAGTTCGAGGATGGCAGTACCTTCATCTCCGAGCCTGTCGACGTCACCGACCTGCTCGGCACCGATGAGCTCATCGACCATCAGAACCAGCGCGTCTCCTTCACCGGCATGACCGTCGAGCCGTCCACCGACCCCGACGGCAAGGAAGTCGCCTACCTGTTCAACTGGGATGGCTCTGGCGCGGCCGGCGACGACCTGTACTTCAACGTCTCCAAGGACGGCGCGACCTACAGCTTCACCGTCGAGTCCTACCTCACCGGCGAGGACACCGACGTCTACAAGGCCGTCCAGGCCCTTGAGGTTGGCCAGGTCATCAACATGACCGGCTACCTCTACTGGTACGAGGGCGCCAACCCGCACATCATCAGCGTGGAGGTCGCCGAGTAGCCTCTCTGCAGCGCATACGCACGCGAACGCACGAGGGGGACGGAGCACCTAGCTCCGTCCCCCTTTCTTATAGGCGCGGGTTTGCGGTACCGCCGTGATCTGACGGACCTAGAACTGGGCCACCAGCTCGTCCGCGAGCGCGTCGATCTGCGCGCGGGAGTCGTCGCTCAGGGAGCCCTTGATGGTCACGCTGTGCTCGGTGAACGTGATGTTCTTGCACTCCTCCATCAGGGCACGCATCCCCTTGGCGGCCGTGGGCATCCAGGAGCCGTTCTCGACGAGCGCCACGATGCGGTTCTGGAAGTCGTGGTCGATCAGGTGATGGATGAACGCGTGCATCGCCGGGAAGACGCCGCCGCAGTAGGTGGTCGTCGCAAGCACCAGGTGCCCGTGGCGGAAGGCGTCCTCGACGGCCTCGGCCTGGTCGTCGCGCGCGAGATCGGTGACCACCACGCGCGGGCAGCCCTTCTCCTCGAGCGTCTTGGCGAGAAGCTCGACGGCCTCCTTGGTGTGGCCGTACACGCTGGTGTAGGCGATCACGACGCCCGCGGTCTCCACGCCATAGCTCGACCAGGTCTGGTACTGGCCGATGTAGTGCTCGAGGTTCTCGGAGAGGATGGGGCCGTGCAGCGGGCAGATGGCCTCGACCTCGAGTGCGGCGACCTTCTTGAGCACCGCCTGGACGTTCTTGCCGAACTTGCCCACGATGCCAAAGTAGTAGCGGCGAGCCTCGCAGTCCCAGTCCTCGTCCACGTCGAGCGCGCCGAACTTGCCGAAGGCGTCCGCGGAGAAGAGCACCTTGTCGGTCTCGTCATAGGTGAAGATGACCTCGGGCCAGTGCACGTTGGGGGCGGCGATGAAGCGCAGCTCCTTGGCGCCCAGCGAGAGGGTGCTGCCCTCCTTGACGATCATGTTGCGGCCCTCGAACTTGGTGCCGAAGTAGTTGAGCATCATGTTGAAGGCGCCCATGCTGGCCACGATCGTAGCCTCGGGATAACGCTCTGCGAAGGCCTCGATCGACCCGCTATGGTCGGGCTCCATGTGCTGCACGATGAGGTAATCGGGCGTGCGGCCGTCGAGGGCGGCCTCGAGCTTGCCCATCCACTCGTCGACAAAGTGCCCGTCCACGCCATCCATGACCGCGATCTTGTCGCTTGCGATGAGGTAGGAGTTGTAGGCCATTCCGTTGGGCACGATGTACTGACCCTCGAAGAGGTCGAGCTGGTGGTCGTTCACGCCAATGTAAGTGATACCGTCGGCAATCTGCATCTTTGATCCAACTTTCTCACAGGGATGTCTGGTAGACAGAAGCATACCGCTTTACCCTCTAGGCTGGGTAGTACCATAGGATAAGGCCATAAGCATCAAGGCGGTCCTGGCCAACGCCGCCATAGGAGGACTCACCGTGGCAAAGAAGCTGTTTGACGACATTCCGCGCATCGAGGGCCAGCGTGTGGTGCTGCGACAGCTGACTGACGCGGACGTTCCCGCACTCGAGGAGCTCGTGCGCAGCGACAGGGTCTATCGGTACCTCCCGACCTACCTGTTCGAGAGGCAATACGACGACATGCACGCGATGATCCGCGACCTGTATGGCTCGTGCTTTCCCGCCAAGGAGTCGCTTATCCTGGGCGTCGAGATGCACGGGGACGGGCGCATCTGCGGGCTGGCCGAGTTCTACGGCCTGCGTGACGACGTGCACAAGATCAGCGTGGGGTACCGCTTCCTTGAGTGGAGCTGGGGCCGCGGCGTGGCGACCGAGACCGTGAGGCTTATGGTGGACTACCTGTACACGCAGACCGACACGCAGATCATCACCGCCTCCACGATGATCGAGAACATCGCCTCTGCTCGCGTGCTCGAGAAGAGCGACTTCATCCGCACCGCACGCGGGGTCGAGGAGGATTGGGGCTACGAACAGCCCACCATCGCGGACAAGTGGTTCTGCTAAGAAAGCGGGCCACGAGCGACATCGCTCGTGGCCCGCTGGCACCTTGCGCTCAGATAGGACTTAATGCGTCATGCCCAAGAGCATGTTCTTCCAGATGAGCTTGGGATCGACGTCATCGGGGAACCAGCCGGCGAGGGAGCCGC
>CAMYZR010000136.1 GCA_947303905.1 uncultured Atopobiaceae bacterium | reverse complement strand
GCACGAAGTTGCTGCCGCCGCTGATGCCTTCCAGCTGCTCGTCGGTCAGCTCGAGCCCGCTCTCCTCGAGGAAGGCTCGCATGTCCTCGGCGGTCTGCAGAGCCTGCGCACGCTCGGACATCTCACGCGTAATCTTGTCAATCCTCATAGGTGTCCCCTCTCCGGCTCCGCAACAGCGCTGCCAAGCCAATTCTATCTCGCAGGCCTACCTGACCACAGGACAAGCCGTCAATCGTTGCCAGACACGCACGCCATATCGAATCCCGCATCTCCAGCCGGCACATCAATCAGGCTCCCTGCACCATCGAGGGATCGACAAAGTGCAGCAGAGCGAGAAAGCCGTACGCACCAGCAAGGCCCCAGAACGCCGCATTGGCCACATCTCGAGGTGACCTGCGAATCTGTCGGTCCATGAGCGGATACACCACCCAGACGATCAGCGTCGCCGCAATCGTATAAACCAGCGAGTTCTGCAGGCATACCTGCCCCATGAAGTTGAAGGGCATCTCGCGGTAGTCCCACAGCTGGTAGTCGAGGTTGCAGGTGATGCCGGTTATGAAGTCGATGCTCGTGCACACGAGCCCGTTGGCCAGAAAGCTCAGGGCGACCGCCTTTGGGGAGCGCTCGCCAAAGCGCTTCTGGAACACGCGCGCCAGAGGATGCAGAAACACCACCACTGCCGCAAGAGCCGTGCCCTCGGCGGAGAACGGGAAGAGCCACTGGTCCCACAGCATCGCATTGGTGGGGTCGTAGTCACCCATGAAGACGCCCGCGATGATCAGGCGGCAGAACAGGATCTCGGCAAAGTGGCCCAAGAACGAGAAGACGATGAAGTAGATTGCCAGGTCGCGCCAGAACTCCCAGGTACGCACCCTCTCGCGCATGGGCTTGTCCCAGCTGTAGCCGACCTCGTAGGCGCGCCCGAAGTCGCGCTTGACGTCAAGCGCATCGCGCAGGTCGTGGTCGAGCAGCAGCGTCGAGCTGACGAAGCCCGCGCCAAAGATCTCGACGACCGCCATGGTCGAGGCGAGAGGTAGGCCCACGATCTTTGCGGCCGCGCGCATGGACCCCAGGTAGATGACATCTATCGCGCAGAGCGCCGCGCACAGGACAGCCGTCGCCAGCGCCATCCAACGCCCGTCGCGACGACGGGTCTGCAGCATCCACAGCGAGCAGGCCGAGCTTGCCGCCACCAACACCGCGCGCAGGAGCGAGAAGTCGTACTCGAAGGAGGCCGGAGGGCAGAGGGCGGCATAGATGAACGATGCCAGCAGGTAGGCCACAAAGTAGGCCTCACAGATCAGCAGTCCCCGGGGCGCTTCTCCCAGTCGTGCCCGTAGGTTGGATGTGCGCTTGGAGACGGTGATCCGCATGCTAGTCCTTTCCTGCCTCCGCGGCTTGCTCGGCGCGCTCGCGCTGGAGGCGCGCCTGGTTCTCGGCCTTGTAGGCATCCAGATAATCGAGATATGCCAGCTCCTCCTCATAGGAGGCGCGTTCTTCATCCGTCAGGTAGCTCGGGTTCTTGTCGTCCTCCGCCAGGGCGTACTCGAGCTCGGTGCGGTAGTCAATGGGCGGCTCGACGAGATAGAGCGTCTGGGCAACGAGAAACACCATGAGCACGGCCACCGAAGCGATGGTCACGGCGGCCTCCGGCAGCCTGGCGAGCGTGCGCTCGAGCCAGGGGTACACCATCCAGGCGATGATCGACGCGGCAAAGGCGAATCCGATGACGTTCTGGAGGCACACCTGGCCCATGATGTTGAACGGCATGTTGGTGTAGTCCCAGTTTTGCAGGTCGGCGTTCCACATCTGACCGCAGATGAACTCGATCAGGCCGCACGTCAGCCCGTTGATGACAAAGGAGAGCAGCGATCCCACGATAATGTTGGTCCTACGGACAAACGTACGCCACACGGGGTAGAGCAGGACGCCTATCAGCACCACAGCCATGCCGTGCATCGGGAAGGGGTAGAACCAGTCGCGCCAGAGCATGGTGTTGGAGGGGTCGTACTCGCCTCCCACCAGGCCGGCTTTGATGGCAAGGCAGAAGCTCATCTCCATCCAATGCCCCAGGAAGGAGAAGACGCAGAAGTACATGATGAGGTTGCGCACGAAGGGCCACGACCAGCGCGGCGCCATGCCACTCTCGTCCTGCAGCTCTGCGGTGTCGAGCGCGAGATCTTCGGAGAGCACCTCGCGCGCCTTCTTGCTGAGCAGGAAGTAGAGGAAGATGACGACATCCGGGATGACGGAGGCAAGCTGGAGCCCCACGTCCATGGTATGCATGCCAAGGTGCACGAGGGTACCCACCACCACGTTGAAGACCGTGTACGTCAGCGCGAAGGGCCGCGTGACCTTCAGCCGGAACCAGATCATCCACAACATGACCGCCTCGAACACGAGGTTGAGCCAGTCGAAGAGATTGGCCGCGTCGTAGTCGATGAGGTCACGCGAGCTGAAGATCAGGATGATCAGCGTGATGACGATATTGATCGAGAAGATGGCCGAGAGCAGCTTCAGCCCAAGCGGAAGCGGCGCACGGTTCATGGCGTCGGCGCGCTCGCTTTGTATCGTCTCGATGAGATTCTTCGGCATGGCTGTCCTTCCAACACACAAGAGAGGCCCTTGGGGCAGGGCCTCTCGCAAAGTGATGACCTACAAGCTAGCTGCCCAAGCGCTTGCTCAGATAGCGCTTCACGAACTGATAGATGGCAGCAGTCGGATTGATGCCACCAGCGACAGCGTCGAGGGCCTCGTCGGGCAGCTCGATGCCCTCTTTCTCGATTTGAGACATGAGCTCCTCGGGCGTGTCGCACTCATTCAAGCGCACCATCTGGTCATCTGTAAGGTTGTCGAGATTCATAGCTCCCCCCTATTCCCAGAATTGTCACAGCAACCTTACTTTACCAGTGATACTGGGGATGGGTAGTGTTCGTCTCAGGCAATCGGAGCACCCGTTACGCCAATCGCACTAATCGTAAATCCGCACATGATGCGCCTAGCATTACTTGCCTTTTCATCGACACAAATATTGCGTTTCTTATTGCAGGACGACGGGCTGACATCATACTGGAGAGGTAAGACCCATGCGAAAGGACTCCCATGCCATTCGACTTCAAGAAGGAATACCGCGACCTGTACCAGCCCAAGACCAAGCCCTCGATCGTAGAGGTACCGGCGATTCGCTTTTTGTCCGTTGAGGGCGAAGGCGACCCCAACGAGGCAGGCGGCGCCTACCAGCACGCGCTCGAGCTGCTCTACGGTGTGGCGTACACCCTCAAGATGTGCTACAAGACCGACCGTGTTATCGAGGGCTTCTACCAGTATGTGGTGCCACCACTCGAGGGCTTCTGGTGGCAGCCGAATGTCGAAGGGGTCGACTACGCGAACAAGGCCGGCTTCCACTGGCTCTCGGTCATTCGCGTCCCCGAGTTCGTGAGCGAGCAGGATTTCGACTGGGCAATCGAAGCTGCAACCGCCAAGAAGAAGATGGACTTCTCGCCAGTAAGGCTTGTCGAGGTCGACGAGGGTCTCTGCGTGCAATGCATGCATGTGGGCCCCTACGACGACGAGCCTGCAACGGTCGCTGCCATGCACGAGTTTGCCGAGACACAGGGCTTTGTGCCGGACTTCTCCGACGAGCGTCGCCACCACGAGATCTATCTCTCCGACCCGCGCAAGGCAGACCCCGCCAAGATGAAGACGGTTGTCCGGCATCCGATCCGAAGAGTGTAGCGGCTGCGCTGCTATCCCAATCTCGCCCGCACGAACGAGCCCCCACCCAGCCATGGATGGTATGTGGGGGTTTCGCGCACCATGGGCAAAACGCTCGGGTTTGCGGGAAGCATTAGTAGTAACGATCGGTTTCACGCACAAGGAGCCTAGGCAAACGACCATGAACGCAAAGCGTCAAAAACTCCAAACGGACGTCATGAGGATTGGCGAGGACATCGTCCAGTCCGAGCGCTTTGCGAAGGCATGGCAGGTCCCTCACCACCACAAGAAGGGCACCATCGCCCTGCACAGCCTCGAGACCGCCGGCTATGCCCTCGGGATTTCGCGATGGCTCTCGCGGCACGGCATCACCGTCAGCGAGAGGGACATCGTGCGCGCCAGTCTGCTGCATGACATCGGCATGACCGAAGACCAGGTGTTTCTCAGCCCCTCGCGCGTGAAGGCCTACACCCACCCGCAGGAGGGCAGCCGCATCGCACGGGAGGAGTTTGGGGTCTCCGAGCTACAGGCCGATGCGATACTCAGGCACATGTGGCCGATCGGGCACATCCCCCCGCACAGCATCGAGGGGTGGGTTCTTGTGGCGGCGGACAAGTGCTGCTCCATCCACGAGATCCACCGCGCGTTTGCCCCTTGGGCTCGGCGCTAGGTTGACAAAAGGGGTAGCCCCCAACGTCTCGGGAAAGGACATTCGGGACGGATGCCCCTCTGCCGGTGCAGGCGTTACATGCGATAAATCGAGAGGCCTTCGAACTCGTGGATGAGCTCGAGCATCTTGAGCATGGGTGCGGAGTCCTTGAACTGCTCGATGTCGCTGAGCTCGACGAAGGGAACAAGGTCGTGATGCAGGCGCGTGCACTCGCGCATCACCTTGTCGTCCTTCTCGCCAGGGGCGCCCACGTGAGCGGTGCCATAGCGCCAGCCCATGTCGACCTTCTCGGCAAACCAGCGCTTATGCTCGTTTTCGGATATCTGCATGAGCTCGCCCGGAGTGAACGACACGAGCTGCTCGTACTCGACCGGACGGTCGGTGTAGAAGCAGTTGATCAGCTCGAGCTGCTTGGCAAAGCCCTTGGCCTGGGCAACGTTGGAGAGCTTGTACTCCAGCGAGAGCCCCTCCTCGAAGGCCTTCTTCATTTCGTCAGCCGTCTCCACGCCACAGTAGCGGCCATTGAGCGCGAGGGCAAAGTCATAGAGATTCAGGTAGTTGCTGTCAGAGAGGTAGATGCCCGTGCGCTTCTGCTTCTCCTCGAGCTCGGCCGTAATCACGCCGCTCGGATCAGGCTTGCGCACATCGGGCTCAAAAGTGGGCAGCACGTCGCGCAAGGCCACGATCTCGTCAATGTCGTCGACAAACTTGCTGCGTCCCGTGCGAACGGCGCCCGACT
Source organism: uncultured Atopobiaceae bacterium (assembly GCA_947303905.1). Taxonomy (GTDB): domain Bacteria; phylum Actinomycetota; class Coriobacteriia; order Coriobacteriales; family Atopobiaceae; genus UBA1367. The sequence continues at coordinate 111 of CAMYZR010000136.1, read as the reverse complement.
TCTTGGTATAGCCATCCATGAGCACCGCACGGTACGACCCCGCGTTCTTGACGTCCTCAGCAGATCGGAAGAGCACACGTCTGAACTCCAGTCACCCAAGTCTATCTCGTA
>CAMYZR010000135.1 GCA_947303905.1 uncultured Atopobiaceae bacterium | reverse complement strand
CCCCGCCACCTGCTTGGGGCCGCCTCGCAGAGACTATGAATAGGTGAGAATCTAGTCCTCGAGCTCCTCCTCGACGCGCTCGACGAGCTCGCCGAAGGTCTTCATCTTCATGACCTCGTGGATGGTCACCTCGGCGTCGAGCTCGTTCTCGATGGTGGAGGTGAGGGCGATCATCTTCATCGAGCCCTTGCCCAGCTCGTCGAAGGTGGTGTCAGCGGTGATCTCGCCGTCATACTGGTAGGCGGCCTTGGCAAAGTCGGCGAGCTGCTCGAGCAGTTCCTGGTTCATGGTGCATTTCCTTTCAATATCATTTGGCTTGTCTGAGACATTGGGGCTAGCCCCAATGTCTCGTCGTTGATCCGTCGAAGACGTTGGGATGATTACTCGGCGACCTCGTCGAGCTCGAAGCAAAGCTCGGAGAAGTGGACCATCTCGGGCTCGCCCGGCTTCAGGGGAACCTCGCGGTCGATGGGCTTGGCGTGAACGCCGATGACCTCACCGTCGGCAAGGCGCTGCTGCAGACCCTTGACGATCTTCTTCTTGCCGGCGAACACGACGAAGGAGTAGATGGGGCCCTCGTCCAGCTCGACCGCACCATAGCCATACGGAGCGATGGCCTTGAGGTAAGGCTTGTCATTCTGGATGCCGGGGACCACGAAGCTCTTGAGCGTGCCGTGGCCGGAGAGCTCGACCCACTCGGTCTCATGGTAGCCACAGGTGTTGCAGGCCAGATGCGGCGGGAACTCGATGGCGCCGCACTCCTTGCACTTGCGACCATAGTACTTACCCTCAGCGACACCGTCATAGAACTTCTTGACGATGGGTTCCATATCCTTGAGCAGAGGCATGGTTATCTCCTGTTCTGCGCGTATACGCTACTCGTGGGTGCGGATGAGCTGGACGCGGATGTTCTGGCCGCCACCGAAGCCACGGAACATCGTGGTCTTCGGGAGCTTCTTCATCTGGGTTGCGCCAGCCTCGCCGCGCATCTGCCAAACGGCCTCGACGATGTCGGCGATGCCAGAGGCGCCGTGCGCATGGCCAAAGTTGCAGCGGCCGCCGTGGGTGTTGATGGGCTTGTCGCCGTCAAAGGCGAAGCGACCGTCGATGGCGTACTGCCAGGCCTCGCCGCGCGGGACGTAGCCGACCTCCTCGGGAACCACGATGTCGCCGGCCATGAAGAAGTCGTTGATGAAGAGCAGGTCGATCTCGTCGGGAGAGACACCGGTGAGCTCGTAGCACTGCTTGGTGCCGCGGATGGTGCCGGTCTTCTCGTTGGCGAGCGTGGCGCCTTCGTAGGCGGCGGAGCCAGTGCCCAGAAGGTCGATGACCTTGTGGTCGAGACCACGGGCGACGGCCATCTCGGTGGGCATCATGACGATGGCGGCAGCGCCGTCGCACTTGGTCTCAAAGCCGGTGACGCGCAGGTACTGGGTGACCTTGGGGTTCATCATCGAGGTGAGGAACGCGTCGGCGTCGGGCATGCCGTTTGCCTGGGCAATCTGGTCAAAGTCGACATCGTAGAAGCCACGCGGGTTGAGCACGGAGGCGCGACGCATGCTCTTGGCGATTGCATTCAGGGCACGGTCGATGTCGTCGGCCGAAAGGCCATACGTCCAGCGGTACTCGTTGATCCAGTTGTCGAACGAGATGCCGAAGGCGGAGTCAAGCGGACGGCCGTAGGCGCGGTCGTAGACCATCGGGATGGAGGGGAGCATCTCCTCGAGCGGGAAGTCGCGGCGCATGTGACCGGGAGCACCGACCACGGGCAGGCTCGCAGCCAGGTCGACGGCACCGGAGAGCACGATGTCGAACTCGCCGGAGGCGATGGCCATGGCAGCCTCCTGCATGGCGACGTAACCGGTGCAGCAAGCCTCGGAATGATGCACCGAGCCAATGCCACGAACTCCGAACCAGTCGGCGACCTGCATGTTGGGGGTCAGGGAGTCACCGATCATGAACGGGTTTGCGGCACCATGATAAAAATACTGGATGTCGCGGGGCTCGAGCCCTGCGTCAGCAATGGCTTCGAGAGCCGCATAGCCGAATGCGTCACCTTCGGACATGCCCTTGGTCTCGGGATGATCCTCGAAGTTGGTGAACGGAGTGCAGCCGACGCCCACGATGGACACGCTGCGTGCGTACTTGCCTACCTTCATGCCTCAAACTCCTTCCGATGGGTGCTAAGACGTGCGTTGTATATATGTTCTTAGGTTCCGTCCAAAGAAAAGAGGGTTATTCACCCGACGTTTTTGGCGAAATAGCCGTATTCTCTTGTGTGTTCGCACAAATCAAACTCGACGCTTCAAAGAAGGCATTCATGCGACTTCAAGACCTGATTGCACGCCTGCCGGAGGACACGGTAAGCCGAGTCTCGCTCACCGACCCCGACTGCGACCTCTATAACGTCTCATTCCTCACCGAGGAAGCCTGTCAGGCTCCACGAGGAGACGTGCTGTACTTCTCTGACAGCGTGCTTCTGCCTGCAAAGATTTGTGATACGGCACAGTTCAGCTGCATCATCATCGACGGGTCTAACGAGCAGATCGCCCTCGAAGCGCAACCCAATGCGAACCTTGTGTGGTTGGACCAAAGGGCCAATCCCTTCACGTGCTACAACACCATTCAAGATGCCTTCATCGAGGACCAGGAGCTGACGGGCGTCATCCGCCGTTTGTTGGCGGCACACTTCTCCAACCAGGGGCTGCAGTTTCTCATAGAGGAAGCAGCCAGCGCGCTGGGCAATCCCATCGTGGTAGTCGACCCCACGTACCACTACATCGCCCATCACCTCGGGATCCCACCCGAGGATGACACGCGCCTCGCCCGCGTGATGACCGAGGAGATAGCCAACGAGACCGTTCTCGAGGAAGCGGTCGCCTACATCCGCGACAGCCACATCGACTCCGAGATCGCGCGGAGCCACGGACCCTACGTGCATCGCAACACCATACTTGACTGCAACACCATGACCCTCGCCGTGATGGTGCGCGGCGTGTGCATCGCACACGTCATGATGATGGAGCATGGGCACCCCTTTACCGACCTTGACCGGGAGGCGTTCATGCGCCTCGCCAACTTTGTCGCGCAGGAGATGCAGAAGTCAGAGGTCTGGGGCCCAACGAGTGGCGAGCTGGGATCATACTTCCTCGAGAACCTCCTCAACGACCGCTCGCCCAGCATGGCCGTCACCAAGAGGCGCTTGAAGGCGCTTGACTTCCATCCCAAGGAGATGCTCTACGTGGTGTGCCTGCATGCCCCTGGCGAGGGGCTCTCGCAGGCACAGGCAGAGCATGTGGCCGGGCAGCTGCGCCCCCTGCTCCACCATTCCCTCTACACCCGTCACCATCAGCAGCTGGTCGCACTGCTCTCACGCGATCCCGATGTGGGCTTCTCCGAACGTGCTGAGCGCAAGCTGCGTGAGGTGGCGGCACTCAACAAGCTCACCGTTGGCGTGTCCAACCTCTTCACCTCCATCATCGAGACTCGCAAGGCCTACGAGCAGGCACGCCTCGCCATCCGCTACGGCGAGAGGAGCTCCCGCTTCATCGACGACGGACTGCTGTTCCGCTACAGCAACTACTCCTATCTGCATCTGCTCAACCTTGCCGACAGGCACACCAACATGTACGACCACTGCCATCCCGCGCTCCTGCGTCTCATGGAGTATGACAATGCCCATACCGGCGAGCTCATGGAGACGCTCTTCTGCTACCTGCAAGTGGCTGGGTCGACGACACGTGCGGCAAAGATCCTCAGCCTGCACAAGAACACGATGCTCTACCGTCTCGGCCGCATCCGCGACATCCTGGGGATGGACCTCACGAGTGGCGAGGACCTGTTCATGCTGCAGTCGAGCTATCGCATCCTGTTGGCGCTCGGGCTCTTTACCCCAAAGTTGAGCCTGCTTCGCCGCGAGGACCTCGGCAACGGAAGCCTCTGACGGCTCCAAGTCCGCCCAGCGCGAGCATACGAAATGGCCCCCTTCACGGAAGGGGGCCATTGATTACATGCGATAAGCCTTGTGCGGGCGCCTAACGGCTGATCTCCACGGTCGGGAACTTCATGGCCTTGTACTCGGCGTACTCGTCCTTGATGGAGTCCTGCTTGCTGAAGAACTCGATGCGGGTCTTGATGATCTCGTTGAGGTGCTCGGCGCGAGCCTTGTCAATGAAGCGATCGCGAATGTGACCGCGCTCGGGATCGATGACCAGCATGGGCTTGCCCGTCTCGGGGTTGGTGCCCAGGGTGCCGCCGCAGCCGCAGACGGCGCACTCGTAGGGGAACTCCACGCCGTCCCAGTGGGGGTCACCCGGGTACACGAGGGAGCTGTGGCAGTTGGGGCAGACGCCGTCGTTGGGATCTCCCAGCCAGCCACGCTCCTCGACGGGGGTGTTCATGGCCTCCCAGATGTGCTCGCCCATCTGCTTGCAGCGCTCGATCTGGTCCGGGAAGGTGAGGACGGAGCCCGGACGGGCGGAACGCTGAATCATGTAGCGGTCGACGACCTGCAGCGACATGGTGAACATGGACGCCTGCAGGGTCTCGAGGGCGAGGGGCTGCCAGTCGTGCATGGAGCCACCGACGGAGATGAGGCCGGCAACCGTGTTCGGGTTCTCCTTTACGACGCCAATCTCGAGCAGGAAGGAGAGCTCGTAGGCTAGGAAGCGCTGGGCAAAGCGCAGGTACATGGAGCTGGGAGCGAGATCGTAGGTGGGTGCGGCAATGATGACGCCGTTGCACTCGTGAATCTCGGCGACGAGCTGGTCCACATCGTCCTTGTTCTTGAGGACGCAGCCGTGATACTCCTTCTGCTTGCCCATCTGGATGGCGCCCATCTGCATGGTGCAGCCCTCGCAGCCAGTGCACGGAAGGATGTCATAGTCAAAGAGGTTGATCATCTTGACCTCGGCGCCCTTGTCCTGCAGCACCTTAAGGGCAGCCTTGATGGCGATGTCACCGTTGCCGTTGTGCATGCCGGCATTGATACCCATGACCTTCATGTGAAACTCCTCTCCATATGTGCGCCCGCATCGGCACACTTCGCTATCTCAATCTTAGGGAGGAGAAACAGATGTCACATTGTCTGGCCGCCTAAACAAAGAGCGAAGGCGTTTTGCTGCGTTTGGGTATCCTCACAAGCCCAAAAAGGGTGGCGCGCCAACTCCGGGAGAGTTGGCGCGCCACCGTCGATAGGGGGTCAAGTAGGCGGAGGCGAGCCCTGGCCCCCGGTG
>CAMYZR010000134.1 GCA_947303905.1 uncultured Atopobiaceae bacterium | reverse complement strand
AGGGTGAGGTAGCCGCCGATGAAGCCAGCCGCGAGCGACGCGAGGGGGTTTGACCGTTCTCGTGATGGGAACGGCGATGATCAGCCCCTTCTCCAGCGCTTCGTAGAGGTACCTCTTGAGGGCGTTGTGAGCTCGCGCGACTGTCTCTCTCGCGTATCCCTTGGCAAGCATGTCCTGGTCCATCCTCCTGACCATGGCGGCGGTCACCTTGTGGACGGGCACGTCGTCGATGAAGCGCAGGATGAGGTTGGCCTCGCTCTTGTACTTTGCGCAGGTTGTCGGCTCGATGAGGCCTGACTTCAGCATGCCATCGATTTGTTCGAACATGAACTTGGAGAGCTTGGGGTTCTTCTTCTGGCAGGGGAGCATGTCCTCGATGAGCGCCTCGCGCTCAAGCTGGTCCCTGATGCGTGCCTTCTCGAGGACTGCCTCCTTTTGCGATGCTGCGTGGGAGTTGCGCGCGACCTGTTTCTTGATGACGCGTCCTTCCTCATTGACCATCTGGTAGCAATAGCGTGCTTGATACAGATCGTCGTGGAGGAGCCTGAGTGAGCCTTCGGAGTATCTCATGGTGTTCCAATCGCATTACCTTTTTCGGTATTTCGGCCTCTGAGTCCACCAAACAGTCCAGCTGAGGGAACGGACTCAGGTGCACTAGATGGACTAGGTGGACTGTGCTCGAGGCGTGAAGATGGACTCTATGGACGAGAAAGACGGCAGGAAACTCTGTGGCTTTCGTGCCGTTCTACCAGCAGTTTTGCCTGTCGGTCCACCTCTGCTATAATGGACACACACGGGGAGCTGGGGATTTGGCCCGGCTGAGAGGTGGAACCCAATTCCACGACCCAAGAACCTGATCTGGGTAATGCCAGCGTAGGGACCAACCACGGACACAGACGCGAGGTCCCCACTTGAGCGGGACCTCGTTTTTTGTCCCGCTCCCAACCAGCGGCCGCAGGCCGCAGAGAGGAGCGCGCGTATGAACTGTGCCATCGCGATCCAATACCTGCCCATGGACGCCACCTCCGACGAGGAGACCTGCCGCATCGTCGACGAGGTGATCGCCTACATCGACTCCACGGGCGTGGACTACTACGTCGGGCCCTTCGAAACCACCATCGAGGGTAGCTACGACCTCTGCATGGAGATCCTCAAGAACTGCCAGCTCGTCGGCGCAAAGGCAGGTTGCAACTCGATGATGACCTACGCCAAGATCGACTTCCGTCCCAATGCGGATGTCATGTCGACCGAGCACAAGATCGGCAAGTACCACGAGACCGACTCCGAGTTCGCTCCGGCCTCGCCGTCCGCGGTCGCGTAGGGGAGTCTTCATGGCAACAACTGCCGACACCCCCACCCCCGCGCCAATCGGCACCGCGCGTGCCAACGTCAGCTCCGGGCCTTCGCATGCGCGACGCATCGCCGTCCCCGCCATCACCGTAGCCGTGCTGCTGGTGGTCTGGGAGGCCGTCGTGCGCTTGGGCTTCGTCCCCAACTTCCTCCTACCGAGCCCCACGCAGGTTGTGGCTGCCCTCGTAGGTGACTCATCGCTTCTAGCTGCTCATGCGGGGACCACGCTCGTCGAGTCTGTGCTCGGCCTCGTCATAGGCGTGGCCGTGGGCTTTGTCGTGGCGATTCTCATGGACCGCTTCGAGACCATCTACCTAGCCCTCGACCCGCTCATCACCATCTCGCAGACCATACCCACGGTGGCCATCGCCCCGCTTCTGGTGCTGTGGTTTGGCTACGGCCTCGCCCCGAAGGTCATCCTCATCGTGCTGACGACGTTCTTTCCCGTCGCGGTGTCGCTGGTCTCCGGATTCAAGGCGACCGACCCCGACATGATCGACCTCATGCGTACGATGGGTGCCTCCGACCTGCAGATATTCACGCAGGTCAAGCTACCTGGCACCCTCGATCAGCTCTTCAGCGGCCTGCGCATCAGCGCGACCTACGCCATCGTCGGCGCGGTCATCTCCGAGTGGCTCGGCGGCTTCTCGGGCCTCGGCGTCTACATGACGCGCGTTCGCAAGTCGTTCGCCTACGACCGCATGTTTGCCGTCATCATCCTCATCTCCGCGCTCTCCCTCGCCCTCATGTACCTCGTCGACCTGCTCCAGCGCGTCTGCATGCCCTGGAAGCAGGCCGAAGACGAGTAAGCCCCGCTACTCCTTACCACGAAAGGAACCATCCCATGACCGCCAACCTCACGCGTCGCTCCTTTGCCGTCGCATCTGCCGCTGCCGCCACCGCCGCACTCGTCGCATGCGGCGGCTCGTCCGATGCCGGCTCCGGCTCCGCCGAGCAGGACGAGCTCACGCCCATCACCTTCTGTCTCGACTACACGCCCAACACCAACCACACGGGCATCTACGTGGCCCAGAGCCAGGGCTTCTTTGCCGAGGAGGGGCTCGAGGTCACCATCGTCCAGCCCGCCGAGGACACCGCCGAGGCCATGATCGGCACTGGCCAGGCGCAGCTCGGCGTGAGCTACCAGGACTACATCGCCAACTCCTACGCAGGTGGCAACACCAAGCTCGTGGCCGTCGCTGCCGTCATCCAGCACAACACCTCGGGTATCATGAGCCCCAAGGAGCTGGGCGTGACCTCCGCCAAGGGCATGGAGGGCCTGCGCTATGCCACGTGGGAGATGCCCGTCGAGCAGGCCACCGTCAAGCAGGTGGTCGAGAAGGACGGTGGCGACTACTCCAAGGTGAAGCTCGTGCCCTACACCGTCGACGACGAGATCAGCGGCTTCAAGGCCGACCTCTTCGACACCGTCTGGGTCTACGAGGGATGGGCCGTGCAGAACGCCGCTGTACAGGACTACCCAGTCAACTATTTCAGCTTCATCTCCATCGACGACGTCTTCGACTACTACACCCCGGTCATCGCGGCAAACACCGACTTCTGCGAGAGCAACCCCGACGTGGTCAAGGCGTTCCTTCGTGCGGCAAAGCGCGGCTACGAGTACGCCATCGAGGATCCCGACGGTGCGGCCGCCATCCTGTGCGAGGCCGTCCCCGAGCTCGACGCGGCGCTGGTCGGCCAGAGCGCAGCCTTCCTGGCGGGAGAGTACCAGTCCGACGCCGCCAGCTGGGGCATCATCGAGGCGGACCGTTGGGCGGCGTTCTTCCAGTGGCTGAACGACAACAACCTGGTGGAGACCCCGCTCGACGTCAACGCCGGCTGGACCATGGACTACCTGGAGGCATAGTGGCTTCTCCCTCGAACGCCCCTGCCCTGGAGGCGCGCTCCCTCACGCTGAGCTGGGATGGCGGCAGAAGCATCGTCGTGCGCGACATTAGCCTCACGGTCGCATCAGGCGAGGTCGTCTGCATCGTGGGCCGCTCCGGCTGCGGCAAGACCACCATCCTGCACGCCCTCTCGGGCTTGACCAAGCCGCTTGAGGGACAGGTGCTGCTGCATGGCACGGACGTGAGCGGCGTGCCCGGCCGCGTCTCCTACATGCTGCAGAAGGACCTGCTCATCCCCTCCAAGCGCATCATCGACAACGTGTGCCTGCCGCTCGTGATCGCTGGCACCCCCAAGCAGGAGGCACGCGCCAAGGCGGCACCCCTGTTCGAGCGCTTTGGTCTGGAGGGCACCGAGCGGCAGTGGCCCGCGCAGCTCTCGGGCGGCATGCGCCAGCGTGCGGCGTTCCTGCGCACCTACCTCATGGGCAACGACGTCGCCCTGCTCGACGAGCCCTTCTCGGCGCTCGATGCCATCACGCGCGTCGACCTGCGCTCGTGGTACTGCTCGATGGCCACAGAACTTAAGATGGCCTCGGTGGTCATCACTCACGACGTGGACGAGGCCGTGACCATGGCGGACCGCATCTACGTGCTTGAGGGAAACCCTCGCGGCGGCATTCCCACGACGCTTGCCGGAGAGGTGATGGTCCCGCGCGCCGAGGCGCTGGCTTCCTCCGACGTGGACGACTTCGCGCTCACGCCAGAGTACGTCGCCGTCAAGCGCAGGGTTCTGGAGCTCCTGGGTTGACGGTCCGTACTGGGTGGACGAGGGGTCGAGGTGGCTTGGCATATGGTAGGGTGGCCTGCCCTTTGGCCTATAATGAACTCCCGCGAGGTTCCGAGGCCCCGCGGGAGTTTGCCATTCATGCACCCATAGCCGGAGGTGACCGCAGGTGGTCGACATAACGGTTGCACGCAAGCGCTTCGTGCTGCTCGCGCTGACGGTCATTGCCTGCCTTTTGGCGTGCATCCTGCACATCCGCTCGGTAGGACAGACCTATTGGTACCGCATTGGCGATATGCCGGGCGAGAAGCTCACCACGGAGAACTTCCAGATCGAGCCGCAGACCATGGCCCATGTCGCCAGCGTGAGCTACGAGGGTGACGTCCCCGTGGCCGAGATCGTGGCCGACGAGGTGGCTGACGGAGTGTGTCTGGTGAATGCCGTGGATTCGGGCATGATGTTCACCGTGTCGGTCAAGCCGGGCAAGGTTGTCGTGACCGACCAGGCAAACTTCACGGGCTGGGAGTACGTGGGCTGGAGCCTTGCGATCTCGTTTGGCATGGCCTTTCTCATCTGTGCGTGGAACGTCGTTTGGCTTCTCAAGCGCTCGTGGTATGGCCACGAGATGGCGGCCAACGCGAGCGGCGCGCTGTTCTGCGGCGTCCAGGCGGCCATCTTCCTGCAGATCATGGCCTCGGGCCAGGCACACGACTTCATGGACCTCTCGTACAGGATCCTTCTCATCGCGGACCGCTTCGTGTGGCTGCTGCTGGCACCCATGGCAGTGGCTGCCGTGTTGGTGAGCCTGAGCAACCTTGCGCTGGTGCGGCACGAGGGCCTGCGTCCCACAAACCTGCTGGGAATCGCTGCGAGCATCGCATGGGCAGTCGCCTGTCTCGCCCTTCGCTTTGCCTCTGGCCTGGACTTCGAGGACTACTATGCCCTCGTCATGTCGCTGCTGCTCAACTCGTTCTTTGCGGCCGCCATCTCGTTTGGCATCTGCGTCCTTGCTGGCGCGTCGCTCTGCAGCTGGCTCGCCGCGCATCACGTGCCCTCCAGACCGCGTGACTTCATCCTCATTCTCGGATGCGGGCTGAGGCCTGATGGCTCGCCGACTCCGCTTCTGGCGGGTCGCGTCGATGCGGCGCGCAGGTATGCCAATGCCCAGGCTGCAGCGGGGGAGCCCGCTCCGGTCTTTGTGCCGAGCGGTGGCAAGGGAGACGACGAGCGCTGGTCCGAGGCCGAGTCGATGCGTCGCTACC
>CAMYZR010000133.1 GCA_947303905.1 uncultured Atopobiaceae bacterium | reverse complement strand
TTTCTCAACAAGAATTAAAGGTGAATCTACTTTTACATTATAGTTCATCATATATTCTTCATTTTTTTCTTTATTATTAAAAGGTATTTCTTTCATAACACCAACAAATAAAAAGAATAAAGTAAATAGTATTATATATTTTATTAGTTTTTTAAATGTACCCATTATATATACTCTCCTTTTTCGAGAATAATTCCCCTTGATCTCAACCGCGGAAATCCAAAGACGATAGACTTAGCGTTCTTTGAGCAGTTCTCGCGTGACCCAGACCGTGTCGCATTTGACACACTGCTCGACAGCAGACTTTCTCTGAATGGAGCGGTGTCTAAGTTTGGTGCGACCGAGCACGATGGTGTCTGGGAGCTCCCCCAGGGTCTATGCCCCTCAAACCATATCATTAAGGCGGGAAGCCCCGCATTCCCCCATCAGATGCTGAACGAGGCGCTTTGCATGAGATGCGCACTCGCATGCGGCTTCGACGATGCTGCGGAAACGAAGCTCGTCGCCATAGATGGCGCAGAGCCCGTGCTCATCTCCAAAAGATTCGATCGTCTCAGCATCTCAGATAGACCGAACGGCCTTCCCCCTGTCATGAGATTGCACCAGGCAGACTTCTGCCAGGTCCTTGGGGTGTCTGTCGATGCCCTAAAGTACACCCCCTCAGACGAGATGGTTGCCGGCTACACCACGTCGGTAGCAGAAGCAATCTCTCGGGAGTCGTCGGAGCGATACAGCGATCGCTCGTATGTGTTTGACATGCTGGCTTTCGACTATCTGATTGGAAACTGCGACAACCACCTCAAGAACCTCTCTCTCACCTGGTCATTCGACTGGCAGAGCAAGTCCGTCTCCCCCATCTACGACATCACTTGTACGACAGTCTATGAAGATCTATCGCGCGAGATGGGTATGGGCATTGGGCGGCGCCGGCTCATTGATGCCGTACAGGCGGAAGACTTTCCCGTCATGGCTCGCCAGCTGGGCATAGGCTGGAGGCAGGCAAGCGACGCTCTCGCAGAGATGGCGGAATCCATTTGTACGGCCATTCTTGATGCGGCGCATGACCTCGACGCGGAGTCTGGAGTTGATGCCGGCTCATTCGCCGAGAAGCTAGTGACGGATTGCAGACCGCGAACGGATATTGCCCTAAGGGCATCACTGCTACGAGGATGATTGGCAACGCGATGCAGGTAACGATCGTGCCAATGACCAGCGAGTCAGAGGCCATGGGCAAGGCATACGTGCACTGCACGGCATGGAAGGAAGCCTATCGCGGTCTCCTGAGCCAGGACTTTCTCGACGCGAGGACGCTTGAGCTCTCCGAGAAGATGGCCCTGCGCGCCTTCCATGCAGGCTACAGCACGCTGCTGGCCAAGGACGGCGACGAGGTCGTTGGCTTTGCCGACTACGGCCCCTACCGGGGAGACGACATCCCAAACGCAGGCGAGGTCTACGCCATCTACCTGCTGAGCGACTACTACGGTCGTGGCATCGGCGCGAAGCTCATGAGCACCGCCCTCCAGGGCATGCCCGACCGCGACAAGGTCATCGTCTGGGTCCTCGAGGGAAACAGGCGCGCCATCCGCTTCTACGAGCGCTTTGGCTTCCGATTTGACGGCGAGAGCCAGACGCTCGACCTCGGCGGAGAGGTAACAGAGCTCAGGATGGTGCTCGAGCGACGCCCCTCCCCCGCCGTGCTCTAGAATGTGCTGCGAAGCGCTTTTGTCGACAAGAGAGGGACCGTGAAGATGGAGAAGAAGGGCGTCTGGCTCGAGCCGCTGCAGGACAGCGACCGCGAGCAGTTCATTCTCGACAACCAGGAGGCGTTCAACTTCGGCGCCCTGGAGGAGTTCGGGCGACGCGACGACCACTTCGAGGAGGACGGGCAGATCATCTCGCGCGACACCATCGAGCAATCCATCGACGAGGGCGAGGCTTGGCGCATCGTTTTGGACGGGGCGAAGGTCGGCGGCGCCGTGGTGAAGATCGATGGCGAGAGGGGCGAGCTCGAGCTGCTGTTCACGAGCCCGCATGCGCACAGCAGGGGCATCGGCTACGCGGCCTGGTGCGAGATCGAGAAGGCGTATCCGCAGGTGAAGGTGTGGGGCCTGGTCACGCCGTACTTCGAGAAGAGGAACATCCACTTCTACGTCAACCGCTGCGGGTTCCACATCGTCGAGTTCTTCAACAGCCATCACCCCGACCCCAACGACCCGGATGCCAACGAGCACGGCGAGGGCGAGCAGTTTGAGGACGGCATGTTCCGCTTCGAGAAGCGGCTGGGCTAGCGAATTCGGTTTGGGGATACTCCCCAGCCCGCAAAACCGCAGGAAAGACGGGGGACAGGCGCCTGTCCCCTTCGGAGGAAAACGGACCAGCCACGTCGTTGGAGGGTAAGGATGCAGTTTGGTTTCTCGATAGTCGGCGTCGCGTTTCTGGCGATGCTGTTTGTCCCCAACATCAGGTGGGCCAAGAACCAGCCCCAGGGCTACGACGAGATTGCCGCGCACGAGGACAAGACCCTCCTTGCGCTCGAGCGCGCCGGGCAGGTGCTCACCACCACCTCGGCCGTCGTGTTCGTGTGCCCGCGGGGCTTCTCGCTCCCCTGGCTTCTCTGGCTGCTGGCCGCGCTTTTGCTCATGGTGCTCTACGAGGTCGCATGGGTCCGCTACTTCAGGGACGGTGAGAAGCTCGATGGCATGTACCAGCCGCTCGGACCCATCCCCGTGCCCATCGCGAGCCTGCCCGTGGCGGCCTTCCTGCTTCTGGGCATCTGGTACCAGTCGCCCATCGCGGTGGTCTCCGCCGTGATCCTCGGCGTCGGCCACATCGGCATCCACCTCGGCCACCTGCGCGAGCTGTAACCTAAAATGCAGCGTAACGTCGGTCGCGCTTGAGGGAGGCCTCACATTGACAGCAAAGGAACTCTGGGACGAGTCGGGGCTGGTTGGTGACTACGAGGCGTGGGCCTTCGGTGGGGCACCGGACAAGCTGGCAAGACTGGTGATGAGCGGAACCAAAACCGCCACCTGCTCATCGCTTGCCCTGATGAAGCTCGAAGGCGAGCCGCTGCCCAAGCCCGGCGACTACAGCGTGATTCTCGATTCGGCGGACAATGCGGTCTGCATCATCAGGACCACGCGAGTTTACGTCGAGACGTTTCGGCGCGTGACCGAGGAGCACGCCTTCAAGGAGGGTGAGGGCAATAGGTCCCTGGACTACTGGAGGCGTATCCACATGGAGTACTTTTCCGAGGTCCTGGGCGCCGCCGGCCTTCCGTTTGACGAGGACTCGGAGCTGGTGTGCGAGGAGTTTGAGCTCGTATACACCCCCGCTGACCCTACGCCACAGCCCCGCGCGTAGCACAGCTGCCGAGAGGAGATGGACTCGATGTCACGCATACTCGCAGCATGTGGGAACGACTGCTCGGCATGTCCGAGGTACGTTGCGCATCCCTATGAGAAGTCGCCGGAGGAGCTGCGCCGCACCGCCGAGCTCTGGATGAGAATCGGCTATCGCGACCGCGTGGTCTCCAACGAGGAGATCGCCTGTACGGGTTGCAAGCCGGAGAACTGGTGTCGCTACCGGGTCGTGAGCTGCTGCGCGGAGAGGGGCATCGCAAGCTGCGCCGAGTGTGGCGAGTACCCCTGCGAGCGGATGCGCGAGTGCTTTGCGGTCACGGCGTCGTTTGCGCCGGCGTGCCGCGAAGCCTGCTCGGACGCGGAGTTCGAGCAGCTGCGGAGGGCCTTTTTCGAAAAGGAAGCGAACCTTGCGAGGTGACGGCTGCCCTACTCCCCCAGTTCCCGGCGGATGACGCTCACGAGCTCGTCGGCGATCTTGCGCTGGCTACCCTCGTTGGGATGACCGCTCGTCCCGCAACCTTCCTTCGCGTAGTCGATCGGCTCAGACAGGTAGCTTATGACCCGCGTGTCTCCCGTGCGCTCCGCATAGTCCGCGACGGCCTTCTCGAGCGTGGGATACAGCGCGTCGCAGCCCATCATGGATCCCAGCGTGCAGACGATGAGCGACTCCGGGTTGGCCTCGCGCACATGGGCGAGAAACGCGCCGTAGGCCTGGGCGAACTCCTCCGTGCGCGCCTCGTCGGTCCCGGTGTAGGTGAAGTCGTTGGTCCCCAGGTTGATGACGACCACGTCCCGGGGGTGCGCCACGAAGTCCCACGCCTCGTCATGGCCCTCCACCACCAGGTCGTACACGGGCGGCAAGAGCATGCTCTCGTTGCGCGAGCCATCGGGCGTCCAGCCCGACACGATGCCGTAGCCGCTGTAGCACGCGGTCTCGTAGTCGGCATCGAGGTCCTGCGCCGCAAGGTAGGCGTAGGACTTCATGAAGTTCTCCTGCGTCGTCTTGAAGGGATCGTCATTGCCCTGCGCCTCCACGCCGTAGGCGCAGGTGATGGAATCGCCGACAAACGCGATGCTCAAGGCCTTTGGAGCGGTTGGCACAACGGGAGCGGCCACATCGGACTCCACCGTTATGGAGCGCACGTCGATCCAGCCCTGATTCGCCTCGGAGAGATGCTTGACCTCAATGACGGCTCCCTCCACGGGCCCGTCGAGGGGCACCTCGATGGTGCGCAGCTCCTTACCCAGGGTGTCGTCCAGCACCACCTCGCCGTCGACGAGAATGGCAAACCTCGGGCGCATGTCTGGCGCATTGCTCGCGTTCTCGTCACCCGCCAGCTCGACGAGGATGCGCGACCCTGTTGCCGCAAACTCGATCGCGCTGCCGCTCTGCGGAAGCCAGGTGATCCCGTCCCGCTCGAAGGTGCGCCCAATCAGGCGAACGTTCTCATGTGTGGGTGTCACGGTCACCTCCTGCGGCGTGTCGTCGCTCGTGGCATCGGTCGTCTCAACAGCCGCACAACCGACGAGGGCGCCAGACAGAATGCCGGCCCCCAACCCAAGAAGCTGCCTTCTGGTAACGGCGATTCCGTGCGCTCGGCTCATCTCGATGCCCCCTCGATACCAGTTGCGATTCTCCCATCATTCTATGACGAGATGGAGGCGGCAATACCCTGCCTTGATTGCTTGGGGAGGACAAAACCCGAGTTTGGTGCACTGGCGGCTTCGAGGCAGGGCAGATATTTGCTCGTGGTGCACTGGCGGCTTCGAGGCAGGGCAGAAATTCTCACGTGGTGCACTGGCGGCTTCGAGGCAGGGCAGAAATTCTCACGTGGTGCACTGGCGGCTTCGAGGCAGGGCAGAAATTCTCACGTGGTGCACTGGC
>CAMYZR010000132.1 GCA_947303905.1 uncultured Atopobiaceae bacterium | reverse complement strand
CAGCATGTCGATCCCGACAACGTGCTGCAGATGAACGGCGGCACGGGTGCCAACCTCAACGCCATCATGGCGCTCGTCGAGCCCGGATGTCACGTGGTGGCAGAGTATCCCACCTACCAGCCGCTCTACGACCTGCCCGAGGCACTCGGTGCCGAGGTCGACCATTGGGTCATCCACGAGGAGGACGGTTGGCAGCCGCGCCTCGACGAGCTCAAGAAGCTCGTGCGCCCCGACACACGCCTCATCTGCGTCAACAACGCAAGCAACCCACTCGGCACCGTCATCACGACGGACGTGATGGAGGAGATCGTCGAGATCGCCAAGAGCGTCGACGCATGGGTACTGTGCGACGAGGTCTTCTTCCCGCTGGAGGAGCCCGAGAAGTGCACGAGCATCGTCGACCTCTACGACAAGGGCGTGTGCACCAACAGCGTGAGCAAGGACTACAGCGTCCCGGCCGCGCGCTGCGGTTGGACAGTGTCCAACAAGGAGCTCGCCGATCGCATGCGCGTGCTGCGTGACTACACCATGATCTGCAGCGGCGTCTTCAACGATGCGCTTGCCACCTATGTGCTGCGCAATCGTGACAAGGTGATCGAGCGCAACCTGGGCATCATCCGCACCAATCGCGAGATCGTGAACGAGTGGATGGCCACCGAGCCGCGTGCGAGCTGGATCCCGCCGAAGGGCGTCAGCGTGAGCTACATGCGCCTGGACATCCCACAGGACGATGAGAGCTTCTGCCTCGACCTGCTGTATGACACCGGCGTGCTGCTGGTGCCGGGAAGCCGCTTTGACCTGCCGCGCGGCGCCCGCCTGGGCTACTGCGCCCACGAGGACGTCCTGCACGACACGGGCGTCCTGCTCGTGCCCGGCAGCCGTTTCGACCTGCCCCGTGGCGCGCGGCTGGGCTATTGCGCGCACGAGGACGTCCTGCGCGAGGGCCTGGCGACGCTCAGCGACTACATGCACGAGAAGTTCGACTAGTAGCCGTGCCTACATAAGCCTTGCCACAAGGCATCCGAGAGGGGCGTGAAAGCGCCCCTCTTTCCGTTGCATGAATAGAAGGCCTTTAAAACGCAAATTATTGCATATGTACACAAGATGATGCAGCTTATGCTACAAGCTAACCGATGATGGCGACAAACAGCCCCATATGCATGGATGGGGGATTTCGGCCCTATTCACGTGGCTTTATGACATACAGATTTCGACGATCATCACAGAGGGCCCAAAGTACAAGAACGATACCAGCCACAGGCGGACAAATGAAAACCTATTGGATAAGATGACAATTTGACACTTGTATTCACGAGCGATAGGTCGTACTCTAAAAGAGCAATGTTTGTGCATTGTGTCGGCGTATCATTTCGGTTTGGTTTCGCAAGGCTTTGGCCGCGCGTCGAAAGGAGTATCTGAAATGGCAGATACCGCAAAGCCCAAGAAGAAGAGGGAGATGCTAACCAGCTTCTCTATCATCTTCATCCTCTTGGCAATCGTTGCCCTGATCACGGTGATGCTTAACGGCAAGACCTACTCCATCAATGGTGAGGAGGGTGCCGTCACAGCCGCGACCCTGTCCGACTTCCTGATGTCCCCGGTGCGCGGCTTCGCAGACGCTATCGACGTGTGCCTGTTCGTCATGGTGCTCGGTGGCTTCCTTGGCATCGTCAACAAGACCAACGCCATCGCTGACGGCATCGCGGTGCTCGTCAAGAAGATGGGCGGCAACGAGCTCAAGCTCATCCCCATCCTGATGGCCTTATTCGCCCTCGGTGGCACCACCTACGGCATGTGCGAGGAGACGGTCGGCTTCTACGCCCTGCTCTCCGCCACCATGATGACCGCTGGCTTCGACTCCCTCACGGGCGCCATGATCGTCCTTCTCGGCGCTGGCGTCGGCTGCCTCGGCTCCACCGTCAACCCCTTCGCCGTCGGTGCTGCCGGTGCAGCCCTTGACGGTGTGGGCATCAAGGGCGACCAGACCATCTTCATCGGTCTGGGCCTCGTCCTGCTCGCCGTCACCAACATCCTCGCCGTCTTCTTCGTTCTGCAGTATGCCAAGAGGGTCAAGGCTGACCCCAGCCGCACGCTCATGAGCGCTACCGAGACCGAGAACGCCAAGGCCCAGTATGGCGCTGCCGCCGAGGCTGGCGACCCCGTCCTGACTGGCAAGCAGAAGGGCGTCCTGGTCCTCTTTGCCATGGCCTTCGTCATCATGATCATCTCCTTCATTCCCTGGGAGGACCTCGGCATCGACTGGTTCAACCCTGGCTTCGACCCCGATGGCCACAGCTGGTCCAGCTTCCTGACCGGCGTGCCCCTGGGCTGGTGGTACTTCCAGGAGGCCACCACGTGGTTCCTGCTGCTCGCCATCATCATCGGCATCGTCGGTGGCCTGACCGAGCATGAGATCGTCGACGAGTTCATGGCTGGCGCTGGCGACATGATGAGCGTCGTCATGGTCATCGCCCTCGCCCGTGGCGTCTCCGTCCTCATGGCTGCCACCGGTCTTGACATGTTCGTGCTCTCCACCGCCTCCAACGCACTGGCCGGCACCTCGGGCGTCGTCTTCTCCGTCGGCTCCTACCTGCTGTACTTCCTGCTGTCCTTCCTCATCCCCTCGACCTCCGGCATGGCTGGCGTTTCCATGCCCATCATGGGGCCCCTGGCTCAGCAGCTCGGCTTCAACCCGTCCGTCATGGTCATGACCTTCTGCGCCGCATCCGGTGTTGTCAACCTCATCACCCCGACCTCCGGCGCCATCATGGGTGGCCTGGCCCTCTCCCGTATCGAGTACTCGACCTGGGTCAAGTTCTGCACCAAGATCATCGCCGTCATGTCCGTCTTCTGCATCATCGTGCTCACGATCGCCTTCATGGTTCTCTAAGCCTTATCGCAAAACGGACTTGTGGGGAGGCCGTCCGAAAGGGCGGTCTCCTTTTTGTTATGTCGCGAGCCGCAGTGCGTCTTTGCGTTACCATGTAAGCTCGTGTGAATTGGAACTGACGAAAGGACGGCACCGATGCCGAACGAGGGTAGCTACGAGGCGGCGCTCCGCCGCTCTAATATGATTCAGGAGGACATCGCTGCGGGCAATGCGGGCAAGTACACCATGCTGACGGGAGACCGTCCCACGGGTCGTCTGCATTTGGGTCACTACTTCGGCACGCTTGTCGAGCGCGTGCGCCTGCAGAACCTGGGCGTCAAGACCAACGTCATCATTGCCGACTATCAGGTCATCACGGACCGAGACACCACGGCCAACATCCAGGACAACGTCTACAACATGGTCATCGACTACCTGGCCTGCGGCATCGATCCCGCAAAGACGATGATCTTCACCCATTCCTCGGTGCCCGCCGAGAATCAGCTCATGCTGCCCTTCCTGTCGCTGGTCTCCGAGGCCGAGCTCCAGCGCAACCCCACGGTCAAGGCCGAGATGGAGGCGTCGGGCCATTCCCTCACGGGACTTCTTCTGACCTATCCCGTCCATCAGGCCTGCGACATCCTCTTCTGCAAGGGCAACATCGTGCCCGTCGGCCGCGACCAGCTGCCTCACATTGAGGTCACTGCCAAGATCGCGCGTCGATTCAACGACCGCTACGGCAGGGTGTTCCCTGACGTCGCGGGCCTTCTCACCTCCACGCCGCTCATCCCCGGACTCGACGGCCGCAAGATGTCCAAGAGCTACGGCAACGCCATCTCCATCAGCATGACCGAGCAGGAGACCGCCAAGCTCATCAAGAAGTCCCGCACCGACAGCGAGCGCTTCATCACCTTCGACCCTGACAATCGCCCTGGCGTCTCGGCCCTGCTCACGACGGCGGGCATCTGCCTCGACCGCGACCCCGTCGAGCTTGCCACCGAGATCGGCAATGGCGGGTCGGGCCAGCTCAAAAAGACGGTCACCGAGGCCGTCAACGGCTACTTCGCGCCCATCCGCGAGAAGCGCCACGAGCTGGAGAAGGACCTCGACTACATCAAGGACGTCCTGGCCGACGGCAACCGTCGCGCCAACGAGATCGCCGAGCAGACCCTCCAGGAGGTTCGCGAGGCGATGGGCATGGTGTACTAGCGCCCTGCCTGCATAGAGCTGCAACGCAGCCCCACCTGCGGCCCTCTCGTGCCACGGGTGGGGCTTCTGTCTATCAGCCTATGTGGCTACCTGCCGCCCAGCAGCGCGTTCCTCTCATGCCAGTCGGGGCAGAAGCCATCCATGAGGGCATGGAACCTCGCGCCGTGGTTTGGCTCTATCAGGTGGCAGAGCTCGTGGTAGAGCACCATCTCGAGGCAGCGCGGGTCGAAGTGCACGAGGCGGACCGCGATCGATATGGCTCCGGTCTTGGTGTTGCAGCTGCCCCAGCGGCTCCTCATGGCCTTGATCCTGATTGCCGAGGCGCGCCTTCCCACCACTTCCTCGCAGTGGGGGAGAAGCGCCGTTATTCGCTCCGAGAGCTGCATCCGCAGCCAGAGGTCGAGCGCACGGCATCTCCTGGCAGCGCTTTCCTCGTCGTCTCCCATATCGCGTTCGCGCACATATGCGAGAAGCTCGCCCTCCCGACATTCGAAGCTTGTCTTTGCGCGGCCGCCCGTCTGGTGGGTTGGTAGGATCCTGACGGTGTGCTCTCGGCCCCAAAGCCAGAGGGTGTCTCCGTCCTTGCACGAGACGGCCATGACGGACGACTGCCTGGCTACCTTGTCCTGGCTCTTCTCGATCCACGCGCGACGGCTTTCGACAAACGCCATGATGGTCGAGCGGGGCGTTTTCAACGGGGCGCTCACGTGTACGGTGCCATCGGGACGAATCCGCAGGTTTATGTTGCGAATGCGCTTGCGGGTGAGATGGACCGAGAGTGTTCCTATGGCGATGGTCTCTTCCAATGCTGCCTTCTCCGCTTGTTGGCCGATAAATAGTTACACAATGTCCCGTGTGGAAATCGTAGCCTCTCGCCCAGATAGCCGCTATACGCTAAACTGAGAATAATGCTAAGAAGGGGGTTGCCCATGGCAAGTAGTTATGGCGAAGACGCGAGCAAGAGCGCACTGCAGAGTGCCTATGAGGCCGTCGAGATGCAGTTGGCCCCCGCTCACGCCCAACGGGTCGACCGTGAGGTGCACATGCATTTTACGGCGATGGGTGCCTATCGTAAAGCTCCCCTCGTCCTCGCCTATGTGACCTATCGCAACGAGATGGACACCAAGCCGCTCATCGAGCGTGCCTGGAAGGACGGCAAGCGAGTGGCCGTTCCC
>CAMYZR010000131.1 GCA_947303905.1 uncultured Atopobiaceae bacterium | reverse complement strand
ACTGAACGCCCATGTCCATGAGCCACTGGATGGTGTCGCCGGACTTGTCGTAGTAGGCCTTGACCAGCTTGGCGTCAACCTGATAGTGGGTGTAGAACATGTGACGACGGAAGAGCTCGCCGGGAGTGAGGGTGATGCCGCTCATCTTCTGGACGGGCGAACCAGCCGCGCAGGGGCCCATGCCCATGTTGGCGGCGCCACCGGTGTTGGATGCCTTCTCCAGGCAGATGACGCTTGCGCCGTTCTCGGCAGCCGAAATGGCTGCTGCGAGACCGGACAGGCCAGCCGCGACGACGACGACATCGGTCTCGAACTGCTTTGCCATACGTTCCTCCTTCAATCGCTTTTAAATCCGTGCTGCCGCCTGCGCGTGCAGGCGGCATAGTTACCTTGACCGTAACGTTCTCACAGGTGAGAGCATCAATCTATGTGTGCGTAACCGACTCTCGTCGGTTGAGAAAAGAGGGCTCTTGTTCGTTTGCACAAGAGCCCTCAGTTGTTACTTAGGCGCGGGTTCCGAGATCCTGGAACTTGGCATAGCGGTCATCCTCGGGAGGCATGGAGGCGGACAGGAACTCCTTGTAGCCGGCGACGCGAGCCTTGTACTCGGGGGTGCGCTGCATCTGGGTAAGAATGCCCTCGTTCTTGCCGATGTCCTCGCCGTGAATCTGCTTGCCGCCCATGGTGTCATGAGCGCGCTCGCGACCCTGGTCGTCGTAGATGCCGGGGAAGGCGGGCTCGCCGTTCTCGTCGAGCACGGTGTTGCCGTTCTCGTCCTTGAGGTCCTGCTCGGCGTACTCAACGGTCACCGCACCCTTGGTGTCGATGACGATCTTGCCCTGCAGGCCGCACACGCAGCAGACGGCGCGGTTGGTGCCGGGATACAGATAGAAGTCGTTGCAGTTGCAGTGCGGGCAGACGCCCTTCTTGCCCTGGTACTCGGCGTGCTCGGGATCCTTGGCGGCAGCCGCGAGGTTCAGGCCGATCTGATGGGCGCGCGCGACGACCTCGTCCTTCATGAGGGCGGTCTTTGCCCAGGGGATCCACTCGTTGTCGATGACCTTCCAAGCCGGGGTCATGGACTGGATCTGGTGGTCGGACTGGATGTGGGTGCCCCAGTCGGAGCCGCCGATGCCGATGTAGGACACGGGGATGCCGGTGTGGAAGACGCACTCGGGCGGAATGACGCCCTTCTTGCCCTCTGCCAGGGCGCCCTTCGCGATCTGCATGCCGATGAAGTTGTTGCCGGTGTCCATGCGGGGCCCGAAGCGGTCCATGATGGTGTGGAACAGGCCGGAGGCGCCGGTCTCGAAGATCGGGTCGACCATGATGATGCCGTCAGAGGTGAACATCTTGAAGGCCAGCCAGTCGAAGTCGTCCTTGTGGACGCACATGTTGCCGCGACCGCTCATGAGGGCCTTCACGCAGGCGATGCAGCCGGTGCAGTGCTTGATGTCGAGGCTCTGCGCCTGGATGAACTCCACCTCGCAGCCAGCCTCCTGGGCGCCCTTGAGCACCTCCTTGCAGATGGAGTCGTTGTTCCCGTTCTTGGTACCAAACGACACGCCGAGAATCTTGGTCATGGCCATCCCCTCTCCGAGACGTATTACAGCCTTTGCCTAACAAATAAAGTCTATGGTCAAAGGCACTGTGCAATCGTTTGAATGCGTACGAGCGGCACGTGCACGAATGGCGCCCCCATAGGGCAAGAGACTAATTGCGCCCGGAAGGAGTTGCCAGGCGGAGCTCGCCTAATACTTGGACGAGTAGCCCACCGCACGCTTCCATGCGGGTGACATCTGGTCTACATCGAACATCAGGTGATTGTCCATGCCATCGAGGAATTTGGTGAAAAACGCCACCGCAAGCCGGTCTTCTCCGCTCTTCAGGTCCACGAAGAAGAGCTCCGCGATCTTGTTGACCCGATAGAAGTAGGTGTTTCGGTGCACGTTGAGCGCCTTGGCGGCCTCGGCAGGGCTGCCAGGATGCTCGACCGTCTTGATGGCGGTATCGAGATAGGCCGTTCCGTGATCGCGGTCGTACAGGCTCATGGCAATCACGCGCTTGTCCAACATCATGTCCAATTGCCCAAAGGTGCTTGCCATGCTCGCCAAGACGGAGAAGCGATGCTGCCAGAAGAAGGCCAAAAGCGCGTCGCCCGTGATGTGGGCCGCATGGAGGTCGATGACCTGCTGGTAGCGATCGGGGGTCATCCCAATCTGCTCGAAGGGCTCGCTCACGTAGCCCTTGAAGCCGTTGCGCTCCAGCGTCGAGACGAAGTCCTTGCGCTGGCCTATCACGCGCTCCGCACGCTCGTAGGCGTCCCAGCCCACGCAGGTCCTCCCGCCTATGGCTATGAGCACCACCAGGTGACCGTCCCTTATCGTCCACAGGCAGTTGCGAAATGCGCCGCTCACGCGTGCTGCGATGCGCTGCAGGTGCGTGCGCGACACCTCTCGGTCGCCCGTCAGCATGACCAGCACGTAGGTCTCGTCGATGGGCATGGAACTGAGCGCAAGCTGTGCGCGCATGGTCTTCTCGTTGG
The DNA here is from genome assembly GCA_947303905.1 of uncultured Atopobiaceae bacterium. Classification (GTDB taxonomy): domain Bacteria; phylum Actinomycetota; class Coriobacteriia; order Coriobacteriales; family Atopobiaceae; genus UBA1367. The sequence goes on along the minus strand of CAMYZR010000131.1, from coordinate 2,720 downwards.
CAAAGGTGGCGCCCAACAGGTCGTCGAGCACCGACGAGCCCGAGCCCGCCCGCTCTCCCGCGATGCCGAGCTTGTCGATCATGATGCCAGCCAGCGACCCCGCGAAGTCGACGAGCTCGAGATCCGACTCTCGGATGGGCGAGCCCTGCTCGAGCATGTCAAAACGACCCATCTCCATGTGGTGGAAGGAGATGATCGAGGTCACCCAACGCTGGCCGAATCGCTCGTTTTCCGAGATGATCGAGTGTCCCGCATGACGGACGTCATCAAGGATACCCGCGGCCTCCATCTCCGCATTGACCTCCTCGGAGACATAGCCCTGGTTTATCTCCTCGAGCACATCGGCACGGTTCTCCGGAAAGTCGCCGGCGCTTGCCAGAAGGCGGCGATCGGAGTTGACGATCATGAGCGGATTGCCAAGGATCTCGCACACGCGATCCGCAAAGCGCTGGATGTCATAAGAGCTCTGGAAGGCCTGGTAGAGCCGCTTGCGCTGCAGGTCAAGATACACATGGAGCCTTGGGAGGCTCATGAATGCCCGCTCGAATTCCCACGGCTGGTCGTTGTGATCGAGTTGTCCCTTGCCGCAAAACACCATCGTCGTACCGACAAAGCTGGGGGCAGGCGTGCGAGTGTCCTCGGGGGCAAGCACCAAGAGCTCTGCAATCGAGTCCTCGTCAGGCACCCCAGGAAAGACGATGACGTCCCTGTCAAGATTGACGTCAGAGCCTGTCACGTAATCAGTGATTCCCAGCTCGCTAAGAACCGTTCTGAGTTTCATGCGTACGCCCCACTTTGAGTCAACTGCGCAATCCATAGCTATTGTCTATTTGGAAACTCTGTTTTGCCTTGTACTGATGCACAAACTTCTCGTGTCGAGTAGGTGCGATTTGAGGATGCCGTCCATGTGAGTCGCTGGATAAAGCAAATAGTCTTGAAAATGTAGATTTGTGCGACATATACAAGTACCCGAGCCGTATGTCGCATCACAGAGAGGAATCACCATGGCCTACCGCATTCTCACGCTCTCCCCCGGTTCCACTTCCACCAAGGTCGCGGTCTTCGAGGGCACCGAGCCCGTATTCAAGGCCAACGTGCGCCACGATCCCGCCGAGCTCGCCGCCTTCGACCTGGCTGCAGACCAGCTCGACTACCGCATTGCCACCATCGAGCGCGAGCTCGACGCCGCTGGCGTCACGCTTGACTCCATCGACGCCTTCTCCGGGTACTGCGGCGGCATGGGCCCCACCGTCGGAGGCATCTTCGCGATCGACGAGACGGTCTGCGAGCATGTGCTCAACTGCGGCATGAACCATCCCGCCATCCTGGGTGCCCCCATCCTTCATTCCTTTGCCCAGAAGACCGGCAAGCCCGCCTTTGCCGTCAACCAACCCGACACCGACGAGCTTGACGACGTCGCTCGCATCACCGGCTATCCCGGCGTCTACCGCAAGAGCCACGTGCATTGCCTCAACCAGAAGGAATGCGCCATTCGCTATGCCGACTCGCTCGGCAAGGCCTATGACGAGATCAACGTCATCGTCGCGCACGTGGGCGGCGGCCTCTCGGTGGCCGCGCACCGCAAGGGTCGCATGGTTGACACCAACGACGTGCTCGAGGGATCGGGTCCCTTTGCCCCCAACCGCTCCGGCGACGTGCCCCTGAAGCCCGTCGTGGCCTTGGCCTTCTCCGGCGAGCATGACAAGAAGGAGATCATGGGCGTGATCGGCAAGACCGGCGGCCTCAAGGGCCTGCTCGGCACCGACGACGCCATCGAAATCAACAAGCGCATCGACGCGGGCGACGCATGGGCCAAGGTCGTCTACGAGGCCATGGCCTACCAGACCGCCAAGGCCATCGGCGCCTTTGCCGCCACGCTCGAAGGCCAGGTGGATGGCATCATCCTCACCGGCGGCGTCTCCAACGACAAGGGCTTTGTGGCCTACGTCGAGAAGCGCGTCGGCTGGATCGCACCTGTCATCGCCTACGGTGGCGACTTCGAGATGGAAGGCTCCGCGTCCGGCGCCATCCGTGCGCTCGAGGGTACCGAGGAGGTCATGACCTACACTGGCGAGCCCTCTTGGGCCGGCTTCACGCTGCCTGGCTCCTTCGCCGACGTCGAGGGCTAGCCTCCATCGTTTCCCTTCTGTGCGAGAGACCACTTGAGCGGCACCAAGGCCGCCTGCCTTATATGCCGCCTCACATAGCATTCATGCGTGGGGCGGCATAGAGTTTCTCCAGAATCCCCCGTCGTCTCGAAAGGGTGCCCATGTCTACCAACCAAAAGGGCGGCTTCCACTACGCCTATGCCATCGTGGCCAGCTGCATCGCCATCACCTGCCTGCCGTGCGCACTCGTGCTCAGCTGCGCAGGCATCTTCTTCACGCCGGTCTCCGAGTTCTTCGGGGTGCCGCGCGCATCGTTCACGCTGTACTTCTCGATCCTCAACATCATGATGATGCTCACGCTTCCCATGGCGGGAAACCACCTCAGCAAGCTCGACACGCGTAAGGTGCTCTCCGGCGCGACGCTGCTCGCCGGGCTGGGCCTCATCGGCATGAGTCGCGGCAACTCCATGCCGTGGTTCTACGTATGCGGTGCCATCATGGGCGTGGGTATGGCACCCCTGATCTACCTGTCGGTTCCCACGCTCATCAATGCGCGGTGCGTCAAGCGCGTCGGGTTCTTTGTGGGCTTGTGCATGGCGTTCACGGGAATTG
>CAMYZR010000130.1 GCA_947303905.1 uncultured Atopobiaceae bacterium | reverse complement strand
AGCTTTCGACAGAGTGTTTTTCGTTATATACCACCTCGAGGCACGCTCACGCGCCTTCAACAGAAGGTCGATACGTGGGTGAAACATCCACCCGTTGCAGGGGAGGTGGCTGGCAGCCTATGAGAGCGAGGACAGGCCCGCGGCCATCTCGTCGAGGTGAGCTTTATCGCTGCTGCTCATGTAGATGAAGCAGTAGTAGAAGCCACGCTTCACGAAGACATGTCGCTGGTACAGCACGCTGCCGTCGCTCTTGCTGGTCCTCGTGAGGTCCATCGCCGGCCACTCCTCGCCGCCCACATCGACGGTCGTGGCAGTCGCCTCGAACTCCTCGTCCGAATCCTCGGACGGCTCGTTGTACTGCTTCACATAATCGTCTCTTGTGTCGGTGGCAGTCACTGCAGAATAGGTGAAGGTCATGTACGTAGGTGCCTTCCAAGTGACGAACATCACGTTGTCGCCATCGCTGCGCTGCGCATACGCATCACAGTACATGGTGTCGCTGGATGAGGACCCATCGCCGAGACGCTCGGCAATCCCCTCGTCCGAGTAGAGGTCGGCGGGCTCGTCAAACAACTCGACCATCTCGTCATCGCTGGAGAACCTGAATCCCTCGGGAAGCGTGTAGGAAAAACCGTAGAACTCGCTGCGGTACGTATCGCCATCGACGACGCCGCGCTCGTAGGGCTTGTCATCGTCGACCAGCTCGAACTCCTCGTCCGACGAGTCCTCGCTCCCACGCGACTCGATCAGGTCCATGAGCTCCTCCTGCTCCTCCGACTCAGGTACGAACTCGGACTCCTCCTCGGGCGCCTCCTCCGGCTCCTCCTCGGTGGCCTGCTCGCTATCGGCCGTCGTCGCGCTTTGGGCCTCGTCTGCCGCATCGGTCGCAGGCTTGCTCGCGGACGCACCGCATCCCACGAGAAAGAGTGCGAGTGCGATCGAGAACAACGGTGCGAGCAAGGTCTTCTTCATGATGCGTCCAATCATGCGGGATGGGCTAATGGAATGCTTCACCAGCGTATCAGAATCGTAAAGACTCTCTTCCCTTGCTTCCCAAAAGATGATTAGTGCTACCGTTGTCCCTGCCGAATGGAACGAGGCCTTGAGAGGTGCGTCGTCTCCGACATCGACGAAAGGACAAGCGATGCAAACCGCATCCCTGGCAGAGGTGTTTGACTCCCCCATCACCGTACTGGTGGGTCACGCGGGCGTCGGCAAGACCAACATCGCGTTGGGTCTTGCGGTGGCGCTGGCAGACGAGGGCTTTGAGGTCACCCTGGCCGACCTCGATGTGGTCAACCCCTACTTCCGCTCGAGCGACTACCCCGAGCTCCTAGAAGCCTCCGGCATCCGGCTCATCGCGCCGGTGCTGGCACGCACCACGCTCGACACCCCAAGCCTGACCGGCGAGCTCGACGCCGTCATCGAGCAGACCGCAGGGTCGGCAACCAAGCGCCTGGTCATTGACGTGGGCGGAGACGACGATGGCGCCACCACCATCGGACGGTGGGCGGCGCGCCTCGACGCTGCCGCAGCGCGCGTTCTGTACGTGGTGAGCGCCTACCGCAGCCTCACCACCGAGCCCGCCGAGGCCGCGGCCATGCTGCCTGACATCGAGTGGCACGCCCACCTCAAGGCCGACGGCGTGCTTAACGCCTCCAACCTGGGCAACGAGACCACCGCAGAGCACGTCCGCCACGGCCGCGCCTTTGCCGCCGAGACTGCCGCGCTTCTGGGTCTGCCGGTGGTCGCAACCGTGGTGCCCGCCGTGGCTACGGGGGCTAATGCAATGGGTTCAGCACACAATCTCCCCACCATTGTCCCCGCTGCAGTTACCGAGGCGTTAACAGATGTCACGTCAGACCATGAACCCTTTGTTCAGATGCCTAGATTTGTACGCACACCATGGGATAATTAGTCCTTGCCCTACTGGCGTAGGGCAGTTTGGTGACTGAAGCGCGCGGGCTTGCCCCACGCTCCACCCTATGTTCTATCGGTTCCAACGGAGAGGAAGGAATCGCGTATGGCTCGTATCATCGTTGACGACGTGCACTGCAAGGGCTGCGGCCTCTGCGTGAGCGCCTGTCCGAAGGGAGTGCTCGCCCTTGATGCCGACCGCATCACTCCCAAGGGTTACCACCCCGCGAAGCTTGTGGACCCCGACAACTGCATCGGTTGCTCCACGTGCTTCATCACCTGTCCCGACGTTGCGATTACGGTGGTGAAATAGATGGCTGACAACACCCAGAACGCACCCGAGCGCGTGCTCATGAAGGGTAACGAGGTGCTGGCAGAGGCCGCCATGCGCGCCGGCTGCCGGTTCTTCTTTGGCTACCCCATCACCCCGCAGACCGAGCTTGCCGCCTACATGGCCAAGGTCCTGCCCAAGATCGGCGGTACCTTCCTGCAGGCCGAGAGCGAGGTCGCGGCCATCAACATGGTCTACGGCGCCGCTGCCGCTGGCGCCCGCGTCATGACCAGCTCCAGCTCGCCCGGCGTCTCCCTCAAGAGCGAGGGCGTCTCCTACATGGCCGGCGCTGACGTCCCCGGCGTCATCGTCAACGTCATGTGTGGCGGCCCCGGTCTGGGCGGCATCCAGCCGTCGCAGTCCGACTACTTCCAGGCCACCCGTGCGCTCGGTCACGGCGACTATTTCATGCCCGTGCTGGCTCCGTCCACCGTGCAAGAGATGGCCGACCTCATCTACCTGGCCTTCGACCTCGCCGACGAGTACCGCACCCCCGCGATGATCCTCGCCGACGGCATGATCGGCCAGATGATGGAGCCCGTCAGCCTGCCGCCCGCACGCGACCCCAAGACGCTGCCCAACAAGCCCTGGGCCACCTCCGGCCACAAGGGCGAGCGCGCTCACAACGTGGTCAACTCGCTGTACCTCTCCCCCGAGAAGCTCGAGGACACCAACCGCGAGCGCTTCGAGCGCTACGAGGAGATCAAGGCCAAGCACCAGCGCCAAGAGATGATGATGTGCGACGATGCCGAGATCGTGGTCGTGGCCTTTGGCGCCGCTTCCCGCATCGCCCGCACCGCCGTTCGTGACGCACGTGCCAAGGGCATCAAGGCCGGCCTGCTGCGCCCCATCACCCTGTGGCCGTTCCCGACCAACGCCATCGACGAGGTCATCGACAACGGCGCCAAGAGCTTCCTGTCCGTCGAGCTCAACATGGGCCAGATGGTCGACGACGTGCGCCTGGCCGTTGCCGGTCGCGCCAGCGTGGACTTCTACGGCCGCACCGGTGGCGTGCTCCCGACGCCTGAGGAGGTCCTCGAGCAGATCGAGAACCTCGCCGAGGGCAAGCCGGTGGCAAAGTCCGCCGGCGCCGCAGCCGCCGCCTCGGTGCTCCCGCATCCCAAGCATCGCAAGAGCACTTACGAAAGGGGTGAGTAGCATGGCAAACACCGCCACTCCCGTCACGTTGCCCGACTACCAGGTCGAGCGCATCGGCTCGCAGATTGCCGAGGGTGAGGTCATCAAGAGCGCTCGCCCGCACGCACTCACTGACGCCATCTTCAACTACTGCCCGGGCTGCACCCACGGCATCGTCAACCGCCTGGTTGCCGAGTGCATCGACGAGCTGGGCATCGAGGGCAAGACCGTGGGCGTCGCGCCCGTCGGCTGCTCCGTCATGTGCTATGACTTCTTCAACTGCGACATGATCGAGGCCGCGCACGGCCGCGCTCCCGCGGTGGCCACCGGCGTCAAGCGCGTGCATCCCGACAACGTCGTGTTCGCCTACCAGGGCGACGGCGACCTGGCCTCCATCGGCACGGCCGAGACCGTTCACGCCGCCACCCGTGGCGAGAAGATCACCGTCATCTTCATCAACAACGCCATCTACGGCATGACCGGTGGCCAGATGGCCCCCACCTCGCTGCCCAACCAGGTGACCCAGACCAGCCCCTACGGCCGTGACGTCTCCAAGGCCGGCTACCCGGTGCGCATCTCCGAGCTGCTCGCCACCCTCGACGGCGTCGCCTACGTCGAGCGCGTCACCTGCGACAGCCGCGCGCACATCATCCAGGCCAAGAAGGCCATCAAGAAGGCCTTCCAGAACCAGATCGACGGCATCGGCTACAGCCTGGTCGAGGTCGTGGCCACCTGCCCGACCAACTGGGGCATGACGCCGCAGGACGCCTTCCAGTGGCTCCGCGACAACATGCTGCCGTACTACCCGCTCGGCGTGTACAAGGACGTCGTCGCGGACGGCTTTGCCAACGCTGCCGAGGCCGCGCTCGAGCGCGCCAAGGACTGCCCCATCGCTCAGCAGAAGAAGGAGGACTAGTCATGGCAGAGGACTTCAACCATGAGCTGCTTTGCGTGCTCTCCGGCTTCGGCGGGCAGGGCCTGCTCTTTGCCGGCAAGGTCATGGCCAACACGGGCCTTCTGGACGGTCGCCACGTGAGCTGGATGCCCAGCTACGGCCCCGAGATGCGCGGTGGCACCGCCAACTGCAGCGTCAGCCTTTCCGACGAGGCCATCGGCACTCCCTTCATTACCAAGCCCACGGCCGTCATCGCCATGAACCAGCCTTCCGTTGAGAAGTTTGGTCCCGGCGTGCAGCCCGGCGGCACCATCATCATCGACACAACCCTGGCGCTCAGTGGCACCGAGGGCGTCGACATCGCCGACGGCGTGAACGTCGTGGCATTCAAGGCCACCGAGATGGCCGAGGAGGCTGGCCTCAAGGGTCTGGCCAACATCATCTGCCTTGGCAAGCTCTGGGCCGAGACGCACTTCTGCGCGCGCGAGACGCTCGACGCGGCACTGGCCAAGTGCGTGCCGCCCAAGAAGCAGCACCTGCTCGAGCCCAACCGCAAGGCTCTGCAGATGGGCATCGACCTGTAAGGTTCGTTGCTGACAGCACGTCCAAGCCCCTCGGCGCCCGCGGGATGCCGAGGGGCTTTTTCTGTACTTGGACGCATCTCCAGACGACTCGCAAGAGATCCTGAACATCCAGAATGTATACGCCAACTCACCAGAACGCTAACTTACGCAAATTTGCGTAAGTTAGGCCTCTAGTGGGCGTGCGCACCAGTCCCCGACGCCCACTAGATGGCTAATTTGCGCTAATTTGCGTAAGTTGCCAATGAGGCATGCATAAAACTATCCCGGAATGCATCCCGGCTATCGAAATACGGCCCCAGAGCGCTCGCTCCGGGGCCATGTTGGATGATCTCATCGTCTGGGGGGATGTCACATCCCCTCAAACCACTAGATCAGGCCGTCAGTCTTGTCCTGCTCGACGTTCTTCATCTTTGCCGCTTC
>CAMYZR010000129.1 GCA_947303905.1 uncultured Atopobiaceae bacterium | reverse complement strand
CGCTCCGGATGCTGACAGCGATCTGCGCAAGATCCTGCGCTCTGGCGGCCTGCGCCTCGCCTCCATCCACGACTGCGCCACCTACGAGGAGTTCTTGGGCCTCGCGCGCGCAGGCACCATCGTGAGCGTCTTCCCGGCGGGCGAATGGGGCGCGCGCAAGACGGCCGAGCGTTTGGGCCGCCCGCACCTCTATCTGCCCTCCACCTTCGACTACGAGCAGATCGAGGAGCCGGAGGGTCGGCTCTTCAACTTCTTCGAGCTGCCCTATCCCGACTTTTCTGCCGAGCGCGCAGCCTGCGACGAGGAGCTGGCGGAGACGCTTGCCGTCGTCGGCGACGCACCGGTTGCCATCGACGCGGTTGCCCACCCGCGCCCGCTCGAGCTCGCCCGCCTGCTGATCGAGCACGGGTTCAACGTGCGCGAGGTCTATCTCGACGGCGTGAACGAGGAGGAGGCAGCGGCGCTCGACTGGCTGCGCGACCATGCGCCGGAGCTCGAGCTGTCGTCCACCATCCTGCCCGACCTGCGCGTGGCTCCGCGCACGCGCCAACAAAAGACGCTGGCCATCGGTCCCAAGGCGGCTTGGTTCACCGGGACGGGCCACTTCGTCAACCTCGTGTACGGGGGAGGCCTCTGGGGCTTTGCGGGCGTCAGGAGCATGGCACGGCTCATGCGCGAGGCATGGGTGACCGAGAAGGACACGCGCGACATCGTCCCGCGCAAGGGCCTAGGGTGCGTGAGCTGCATATGAGGCGGACCAATCGTATCGTCCCCACCTACACCGGCGACGTCTCCGGCGCCTGCTCGGCATTGTTCGAGCTGGGTGGCATGGTCGTGATCCATGACCCCTCCGGCTGCAACTCCACCTACAACACCCACGATGAGACGCGCTGGTACGACCAGGACAGCCTCATCTTCATCACGGGCCTTGTGGAGCGAGACGCCATCCTGGGCAACGACGAGAAGCTCGTGGCCGACGTGGTGGACGCGGCCCGTGAGCTCTCGCCACGCTTCATAGCGCTTTGCAACTCGCCGATTCCCTTCATCAGTGGGACCGACTTCGCCGCCATCTGCCGGCTGGTCGAGCGTGCCTGCCACATTCCCTGCTTCTATGTGCGGACCAATGGCATGCATGACTACGTGGTGGGTGCCGGCAATGCGTTTGAGCAGGTGGCACGTCATTTTGTGGACGAGGCCCCCGTGAGGAGGGCAACGCTCAACATCCTTGGAGCCACCCCGCTCGACCTAGGCGTCGCGGGTTCGGATGCGACGCTTCGCGCCTTTGCCGAGGACGCGGGCTTCGAGGTGACCTCCTGCTGGGCCATGGGCAGCACGCTCGACGAGCTCGCGCGCGCGGCGCAGGCCGAGGTCAACCTGGTCGTCTCCGCGACGGGCCTCAAGGCGGCGCAGCTGCTGCGCGAGCGCTTTGGCACGCCCTACGTCACGGGGCTGCCCGTGGGTGCCTTTGCCGGGACACTCGCCGATACCTTGAGACGTGCGGCACGCGACGGGCAGTGCGCCTGGCCGCATCGGGACGGTCGCGTCCAGCAGGATCTGGCACCTTGGGCGCTGGTGGGCGAGCCGGTGATGACAGGCTCACTGGCATGCGCGCTGGAGTGGGAGCTGGGAGTGAGCACGCGCGTGCTCTGCCCGCTCGAGGCGGCAGGCGAGCTCATCGGAGGCGCGGACGCGCTCGTCGAGGGCGAGGAGGGCGTTGCCGAGGCCTTAATCGGGGCCGAGGTGGTCGTGGCGGACGAGCTCTACCGTCCCATCGTGGGCGAGGGGACCCGCCTTGTGGCGCTGCCGCATCAGGCGCTCTCAGGCAGGAACGGCTGGAAGTCCGCCCAGGACCCGACGCAGATCGACGTGCGTGCGCTGGCGTAGGCTCACGCCGGGCGCCTTCGCGCACGCTTTCGGCACATATTCAGAAATGTATGCCATTTCTGCCCATCTTATGCAAAAGTGGCTGCTACCATGGGCAAAGGACCCTGAACAACCCGGAGCGTGGGAGATGGAGTATGGCATCTTCTGATGATCGGCGCATGCGCCGCACAGGTGCGGGGCGCAACCCGTCGGCGACAAGGCGCAATGCAACAAAGAGCAGCTCGGCTGCACGGAGCTCGTCGGCACGCCGTTCCGGCACGAGCAGTTCCTCGCGTACGAGGACCTCTCGCCCGAGCTCGTCGGCACAGCGCAGCTCAGCCGCAAACGCAAGGCGTTCGTCGGCCAATCGCCGTCCGGCAAACGGCCGTCGTCCCGCCTCTGGACGCCGGCCTGCCCAAGGCCGCCGGTCCCAGGCCAGGCGCCCGCGTCAGCCCATCCAGCTCACGCGCAACATGATGGTGGTGGCGGGTGTCGCGACGCTTCTCGTGCTGCTGCTCCTGCACCACTTCCTGCGCTTCGGCGTGACGGTTAACGGCGAGAAGGCGACGGTCTGGCGTGGTGCCACCATCGAGAAGCTGCTTGACAAGGGGCTGGCGGACCCGAAGCCCGGCAACCTGCTGGCTGTGGACGGGGCCATCCTGACCGAGGGCGGGGGAGACCGTTGCTCTGCGGAGATCGACGGGACGCCTGCGGCCATCGACTCGCGCGTGCACCGCGGTGCGGTGGTCACCATCGGTGACGGCAAGGACGTGACCGAGGATGCAAAGGTCACCGAGGAAGTCATCCCCCACGGCACCTCTGACGACAGCCGCGAGTTCGGCGACTATTGGACCGGCTCGATCCATCTGCTCTCTGACGGCGAGGACGGCGTGCGCACCGTGAGCACCGGCAAGGTCTCAGGGAAGACGGTCTCCGAGGTGACGAAGCCCGCCATCGACTCTGGCTACAAGATCTACACCGCCAAGCCCGACGACAAGGTGATCGCGCTCACCTTCGACGACGGACCCTGGCCCGAGACGACCGAGCAGATCCTCGACATCCTCGAGGAGAACCACGCCAAGGCGACCTTCTTCACCATCGGCAACCAGATCTCCGAGGTACCCGACTCGGTGAAGCGCGCCCATGAGCTGGGCTGCGAGGTCTGCACCCACAGCTGGGACCATGCCGACGGCGCGGGTGAGGGCGTCGACCTCACCGTCATGAGCTCTGCCGAGCAGCTTGACGAGATCAAGAAGGGCTACCAGGCGATCGCCGAAGTGCTCGGCGAGGAGCCCTCGCATGTCATCCGCGCCCCGGGCGGCAACTTCTACGGCTCGATCATCGACACGCTCTGGGGCACCGTGGACGCCGAGATCGGCTGGGACGTGGACACCGAGGACTGGCGCCTCCCGGGTGCTGACGCAATTGCCTCGCGCATCCTCTCCGTCGAGCCAGGCCAGGTCATCCTCATGCACGACGGCGGCGGCGACCGCAGCCAGACGGTGGAGGGCCTGCGCATGGCACTCCCGCAGCTCGTGGAGCAGGGATACTCCTTCGTCACCATCGACGAGCTTCTGGCCTACGGTCCCCCCAGCAACGTGATCGACGTGGGATAGGCTCGCCCAACGCATGAAGAGCGCCCCGACCTGCAGGTCGGGGCGCTTCCTTTTAGACGCGCGAAGCTGTCGGACTGGGGGCTAGACTACGATGGTCGCCTCGGGGAGCTGGTTGCTCTCGCGCCACTGCTTGTAGGCGGCAAGCTCCTTCTCGTTGATCTTCATGACCAGGGCGATGACGGCGACGTCGTCGATGAGGCCCACGACGCCCAGGTTGTCGGCGATGAGGTCCTTCTGGGTCACCAGGTACATGAAGGCGCTCACGACGGTGGCGACGACCTTGGGCGACACCTCGGCGTACTCGCGGGTGACGTAGCTCTTGACCATCGACGCCATCAGCGGGATGTTGGCGAGAGCCTCACCGGCGCCTGCCGGCAGCTCCTTGACCTTCGTTCATCAGCTCCTGTGCCTGCGCGATGCCGTTCTCGATGACCTGCTGGATCTGCTCGGGACTGAACTGCTCTGCCATGGTGGTCTCCCTCCTTGTGTGACGAGCGGCCCCATTGGGCGCCTGATGCCTCACAGTGTAGTTGTTGCGGTGCGGGAGCGGACGGAGGGCGGGCACATGGAGCCACGAGCGGACGTTTGGCGGGAGTTTGCGCTACCGTAGGGGTGATTCGAGAACGGAGGCACCCATGGCTACGCCACGCATTGACACCGAGAAGACCAAGCAGCTTCTGGAGACGCCCTTCATCAGGGTCTATGATCTTGCCTACGATGACGGCACGCACTACTTTGACGCCTCGCGTCGCACGGCAGAGACGCTTCTGGCACTGCGCCCCGAGGAGGATCTGACGCAGATGCTGCCCGACGCGGTCAGCTGCTGCCTGATCCTGGAGGTCGAGGGGTCCGAGCCGCGCCTGGTGCTCTTCTACGAGTACCGCTACCCGACCGGCCAGTACATGCTCTCCATCCCCTCGGGCCTGATCGACAGCCGCGACGTGGGGGCATCCGACCCCGTCGTCGCCTCCATGACGCGCGAGATAGCCGAGGAGTGCGGGATTGCGCTGGGAGCCTGCGATGACATCTGGGTGGTGAGCCCGTTTCTCTTCAACACGCCGGGATTCACCGACGAGAGCACCGCGCTGCTCTGCGCCGTGGTGCGCCGCGAGGAGCCCCTTGAGCTGGCCCATCCCGGTGCAGAGGGGACGGAGCACTTCGGTGGCTTCGAACTGCTCACCCATGACGAGGTCATGCAGGTGCTCGTCTCCGGGCGTGACCCGCACGGGCGCTTCTACCCGATGGTTGCCTGGACGGCCATGAGCTACTTCGTCTCGGGGGCCTGGCGCGAGCGCGCATAGGGCCGTTGGGGCTACGGGCTTTGGTTCGTCGCGCTCCGTGAGGCCGGTCTAGGAGGCTGGCCTCTCTGCTGCCTCGAGCGCGATGCGCCCCTCGGGCTTCTGGTAGCTGCCGTCAACCGCGGGCTTGCACTTGTGCGACAGGTAGCCGCAGAGGGCCTTGCCCGCGCTCGTGTTGAGGCTTGCGACGTTCGAGAGGTCGTCGGCGGCAAGCCCTGCCAGCGCGGAGTCGCCGAAGAGGGCGTCGCTCGTGAAGGTCCCTGCCGCTCATCTCCACGGTGTAGAGGCGTGTGCTTGCATGCGGGCAGCAGCCGAGCGCGTCCGCACGCGTGATGCTGCCCTTGGCCAGCCCAGACGCGATCGAGGCCGAGTCGATGATGGCTGCGCTTGCAGAGCCTTCAGGGCCGCTCTGGGCCGTCCAGAGCATGGCATCAGCCACGAGGTCGCCCAGCGCGCTCTCGCCGCTCTCAGCGGCTTCTGAGGAGAACTCGAAGCTGCTTTTGGTGAGCTCGCCCTTGAGCTGGATGTCGGTCTCGATGTCC
>CAMYZR010000128.1 GCA_947303905.1 uncultured Atopobiaceae bacterium | reverse complement strand
TGAGGCGGCCGATAGCACTGGCTTTGTCGGCCTACGTAGGGCGATCTTCAGCACGTCTGACGAACCAGAAGAGCCCGAAACCCCCTCCATGAACGTCAAGGTGCGCGCCTGGACGCCCGACACGCCTTACCTGAAGGCACTCGACCGGGCAGACGCCAAGGCGGGCAAGACCTCCGCGCGCGATGCCTACTTCGCCCAACGCCCCAGCTACCACACCTCCCCGTCGTTCTTCCTCGACTGCGCGGGTTGGTTCATCGCACACGAGGACGCGGAGTTTGGCATCGGCGTGCTGACCAACCTCGCCGAGCTGCGCATCGAGGATGCGGGGCTCCTACGGGTGATGGCGTGGCGACTGCGCGAGGCCGGTATGCTCGAGATGGCCCTCGTCGCCCTCAGGCGCGTGCTGCGCCTGAGGGGCGAGGACTCCCAGAGCCATCGTGACGTGGCGCTGGTCGCAAGCGAAATCGCGCGCGAGGCATACGCGCACGGGGACAAGGCCGAGGCCGCACGCCATGCCCTGGAGGCCGCGCGTATCTACCGTGAGACGGCACTCACCCCTTGGGCTCGCCGGCCCATGGCGATCGCGCTCTTTGCCGTCGAGGAGTACAACGTGCTGAAGGCCTGGGTCGAGGCCCGAAGGTGGGACGAGCCCCTCGAGATCGACTACCTGAGCGACAAGCTCACCGGCGTGCCCGACTGCGACCTGCGCATCACGCTCGCCTGGGACGCCGACGAGACCGACGTGGACATCCACGTGACGGAACCCTCGGGCGAGGAGGCCTACTACGCGCATCGCCTCACGTCATCCGGCGGACACGTGTCCGAGGACATCACCGATGGCTATGGGCCCGAGCTCTATGAGATCCGCCATGCGCGGCCTGGCGTCTACAACATTCGCGCACACTACTTCGCATCTCACCAGCAGACGGTGTTTGGCCCCGCCACTTGCACGCTTACGGTCTACAGCGACTGGGGCCGTCCCAACCAGACGCAGACGATCACCTCGATGCGCCTCGACCGCGAGCGCGAGATGATACCCGTGGGCACCGCCTCCTACGGCAACGCGCCCGAACCGACAGACGAGGACGCGCCGGGCAGCTCCTTAAGCCACGCCCCCATCGAGCTTGGCATGAGCCCAAGCGAGGTGGCCGCCGCCCTTGGCGTGAGCGAGCCGCCGCGGCAGGACGGCAACGGTAGGCTCAGGGTCTGGACGAGCGACAGCGGCAGCACGTACATTGGCTTCTTCGAGGACGGGCGACTCGTCCGCCTGCTCGAGCGCATGTCGTGGGGAGACGAGAGGCTCATGCTCTCCTAGCACCCGCCAAGAAGCGAGGCGCAGCCACACGGTTGTGCCTCGCTTGCCCTACCACTTCTTGACGATGGTCACCACGTTGGTGCCGTCGATGCGGTCGTAGCGTATCTCGTCCACCATGCGCTTTGCCATGAGGATTCCCAGGCCACCGATGGGCATCTCCTCGATGCTGCTCGGCGCCTGCGCGTCGGGCTTGGCAAGCGGGTTGAACGCCACGCCCTCGTCGATGAGGTCGACCGTGATGGAGGACGAGTCGGCACTGTAGGTGCGCTGCACGCGCACAATCCGCGGCTGATCCTCTGGCGCGCCCTCGTACGCATACAGGCACACGTTGACGAACAGCTCCTCCACGGCCACATCGAGCTGGTTCTGCACGCGCTTGGGGCATAGGCGCCTGTCGAGCTCGGCGTGCAGGAAGTCGTTGACGTTCGCTAGCTCGTCGACGTCGGCGGGCACCTCCATCGTGGCGGTGACCTCGGGCGGCACGCCCACCTCGAGCGTGAGGATCGTGATGTCATCGGACTGCTCGGCACCTTCGGCGTACTCCGCCACGCTCGTGCGCACAGACTCCAGCAGCTCGCGTGGGTGCAGCAGCCAGCCTCGCTCGGCGACCTCCAGCAGGCGCTCCTCGCCGTAGAGCTCCTCGTTCACGTCGAAGGCCTCGGTCACGCCGTCGGTGTACAGGATCCAGGAGTCTCCCGAGTGGCAATCGATCGCGTGGGCGTTGTACTCGACCTCGAACAGGCCCAGCATCGGGCCGGACCGCTTGCGCATCCAGCGCCAACCGCCCTCGCGCTGCCACAGCAGTGGTGGGTTGTGGCCCGCGTTGACGTAGTCGACATGACCCGTGCCGTAGTCGAGCAGGCCCACCCAGGCGGTCACGAACATGCCCTTGTCATTACCCTCACAGAGCTGGCGGTTGGCTTCGGTCACGGCCTCGCCCAGCTCCATGCCGGTCACCACGTAGTCGCGAATCAGCGCCTTCGCGCGCATCATGAACAATGCCGCGGGAACGCCCTTGCCGGACACGTCCGCCACCACAAAGCCGAGCTTTCCCTCGAGCGACGAGCAGTCGTCGCCCACGAGGAAGAAGTCGTAGAAGTCTCCGCCCACCAGAAGCGCCGCGTTCATCGAGGCGTAGATGTCGAACTTGGTGATGCCAGGAAACGGCGGGAAGGTACGGGGCAGCGCTGACTCCTGGATGGCCTTGGCTGTGGCGAGCTCCGTGTTCATGCGCTCTTCCGACTCGGCGATCTGGCCCTGCAGCGCGTCCACGGTCTTGTTGATGCCGGCCGCCAGCGAGCTGAACTCACGGGTGCCCATGTCCTCGACACGCACGTCGAGCTCTCCGTTAGTGATGCGCTCGAGCGCCTCGTTAGCGCTGTCGATGCGACGAGCGACCGTCATGTACAGCAGGCGGTCGACCATGATGAGGACCAGCGAGAGGATGCCAAGCGACACGATCATCTCGCGCCAGATGACCGAGCGGCGGTTTCTGAAGACCATGCTCTCCGGCTCCACGATGACCACGGTGTAGTCACCCTGCTGGCCGGCGATCAGATAGCCGTCCTCGACCGTGCCAGAGGCGTTGAGCAGCGCCCTCTCGCATCTGATGGGCTGCATCTTGCCTTCCGCGATGGCAACGTCGATGGCCGCATAGGCATCGTCGCCGATCTGCTCGCGAAGGCTTGCGCCCACAGCCAGGCGAGGGTCGTCCGTCATGAGCACGACGCCGTCAGACACGATGGCGACCGTGCCGGTCTCGGCCATCGTGTAGCCCTTCAGCAGGTCGCCCACGGGATCCGAGAGCAGGTCGTACTCATCGGGGACGGTCCTGGCGAGGTCCTCGGCCGATGTGCCCGTCTCGGTGACGACGGCCCCAAAGGCATCAGCCCGTTCCTTGAGCGAGGAGAGCTGCAGCTGGAGGTAGTTCACCTCGCTCTGCACCGAGGCGTCGGCGCGGGCGTACTCAGAGACGGTCTCGCTCTGATAGTTGTAGGTGAACGTGATCAGTACCGCCAACGCACCCAAGATGCAGATACCGATCCTGAACGCAGTATGAATGCCAAAGTCCCTTTTCTTCATGGCATTTCAATCCTTACCTGACCAGCCGCCTCAGCTGCGTGCCTTGGCAGGGCTGGCTTGTTCGTTATCTCTCAATCGCAAATACGTCCGAGAGACCCGTCATCTCAAGAATGTCCATCACCTCGTCGTTTGGATGTGCGAGGTGCAGAGACCCCTTGCGAACGGACATCATCTTGTCCGCCGTAACCAATACGCGCAATCCCGCCGAGGCAATGTACTCGTTTTCCGTGAGGTCAATCACCAAGTCCTTCACGCATTCGTCAAGCCCCTCGAGCGCCGCACTCAGGTCGGGCGCGGCCTGCACGGTCAGCCTTCCCGTTAAATAGATGGTTGCCCTATGCCCGTCGATGTTTGTCCTGATCTGCATGGCGCTTCTCTTTCTCCCTCAAGCAGATACTAACAGACTGCATTTCCTTCAATTTGTACCATTCAATGGCCGCGAGTCAACGCAGTTGCGGACCTCCCGTGCGCCAATCGTGCAGGAGGCTTCCCCTCCCTGTGCAAATCTGGCAATTGATGTAAAGCTTGCTTGACATCATGAGGCGAGATTCTATACTGATGTAAAGTCAGCTTTACACCAAGGAGGAGGAGATGCAAAACCGCATCGCAGAGTTGCGGAGTGCGCACGGGCTCACGCAGCAGGCCCTCGCGGACGAGCTGGAGGTCTCGCGCCAGACGGTCATCTCGTTGGAAAAGGGCAAGTACAACCCTTCGATCATCCTGGCGCATCGGATTGCCGCGCGCTTTGGGCTGTCCATCGAGCAGGTCTTCATCTTTGAGGAGGGTGAGTGACATGACAAACAAGCAGAGGATCATCACCTATTCGGTATTTGCAGTTATTGGTGTAGGCCTAGTCGTTCTCGGCACGCTCGGGCATATCAGCGGCACCGCAACGGGTTTTGGGGCCGCCCTCTTCGCTACGAGAGCGACCCCGCCTATGCGAGGCAGGTCGACTCGAGCAACGCTGACGAGCGCCTGGCCTTCCTGGCGAGCAAGGCAGCCGAGGCGACGTTCAAGGTGTCCGTCATCCTGCTTGCCGTACTCAGCCTGGTGCTGAGGCCTCTCGGGAGCAGTGACACGGCAGACCTGCTCGGATGCGTCATGGCCTGCGAGGTCGCAATCTACTGGCTGAGCTACCTGATCATCAGCAAGAAGTACTAGGCACCACCATCAGGCACGCCTGAGACGCAGGGCGGATATCCGCCCTGCGCCTTCTTCTTTCGCAAGGCTCCCCGCGCCCGCCTCGGTGCAGGCGTCTGCCTAGAGGCCAAAGAACTTGATGATGGCGGCGATCGCTGCGTCCATCTTCTTGGGGTCGTGGAAGCGGTGGTCTGCCCCCTCGATGGGCAGAAACTCAATCACGTTGTCATCGGCAAACTGAACGGAATCCTGCATGGGCACGATCTCGTCCGCCGTGCCGTGGATGATCAGGATGTCATCCGCATAGTCGTAGTACTCATATGTGCGGACGTCCGCTGCGCGCAGCGCCTCGATGAGCTGCGGCCCGATCTTGACCTTGCGGTCGAAGCCCACCAGCACCGGCTTGCCGCTCTCGAGCAGCGCCTTGTCCTCGTCGGTCGCAACGACACCCAAAAGCGTGGTGAGCATGTCGATGGCCGGACAGCGCAGCGCCACCTTGCGGAAGGGGTTGCCGTGATCCGCGAGGTACTTGAGCAGCAGGTAGCCGCCGAAGCTCGTCCCGTAGGCGTAGAGCTCGTCGGTCTCGAAGCGTCGGCGCACATAGTCGATGACCGTGGTCAGATAGGTGTCGCAATCCTCCAGCAGCAGGTTCTTACGCGCGTCGTCACCGTGGCAAGGCCAGTCGAACACGACCACCGCCGTACCCTTGCGCTTGGCCACCGCGCGCTCGGCAAAGGTCTCGGCGGCATGGTTGTCCTTGTGCCCGCCAAAGCCATGGCAGAACACGATGACGCGCCTCACCGCACGCGGGTCGGTGCAGTAGAGCTTGCAACGGATGCT
>CAMYZR010000127.1 GCA_947303905.1 uncultured Atopobiaceae bacterium | reverse complement strand
ATGGCCAACTTGTACCAGCCGTCCACAAACATCGACACGTCGTTCATCGCGTCGCCAAAGACGATGACGTCGCTATAGTCTGCTCCCAGGTGGTCCATGATCTTTCGGATGCCGAAGGCCTTGTCGGCGGGCTCGACGAAGAGGTACTCCTTATGGAAGCGGCACCACGGCAGCTCACGCAGGGTCTCGAGCTGCTGCTCGTCAGGGGAGTAACAGGCGACGTAGGCCTTGTAGATCTCGGGGTAGTCCTCGGGGTCGAGATCGGGCACCACGCGCGTGTTCATGTACACGTCGTGCGTGAAGTCGGTGAAGCGCTCATCTGGCACGAGACGCGTGATGGAGTTATCCACCTGCAGGCCCCATGGGAAGCCCTTCTCCTGGCACTCGCGGACGAGTGCGATCATTTTGTCGCGCGGCAGCGGCGTGATGCCCAGGAGCTCGCCGTCGATGGTGACGCCGTAGCCGCCGTCGGAGACCATGTTCTCAAAGCCCATGTCATGCATCATGTCCACAGCCATTGCCTGCGATCGGCCGGTGGAGATGGCCACGAAGTGCCCCGCCTTGCGTACGCGATCGAGAGCCATCCTCGTGGTGGTGGGGATGAAGGTCTCGCCGTAACCACCGGCAGCCAGCGTCCCGTCGATGTCAAAGAACAGGTAGCGTTTCTTGGCCATGGGGGTCTCCTATTTCTGCTTGCGTCCTAGATGACCGGTCCGAGGCAATGGATGTCGATGGCGCTGAAGTAGCCGATGGCCTCGTTCTTGGTCATCTCGCCGCCCAGCACACGCAGTATCTTGGCAAACACCTCGTCTGCCACCTCGTCGATGCTCTTCTCGCCAGTGATGATGAGACCAGCGTTGACGTCCATGTCCTCTTCCATGCGCTCGTAGGTGCGTGGATTGCCACAGATCTTGATGACCGGCATGCTGGGGAAGCCCTGCGGGGCACCCAGTCCGGTGGAGAAGCACATGAACTGCGCTCCCGTGGCTGCCATGCCGGTGAGAATCTCTGGCTCGCGCCCCGGGGTGTCCTTGATCCAGAGGCCCTTCTGATCGGTTACGAAGGCAGGGTAGTCGAGTACGCCCTGGATGGGTCGCGTTCCGCTCTTTGCGATGGCGCCCAGGCTCTTCTCCTCGATGCTCGAGAGGCCACCAGCGATGTTACCGGGAGTGGGCTGACCGCGCCGCATGTCACAACCGATGCTCTTGGCACGCGTCTCCATGGCGTCCACGATGTCGTAGATTTGCCGTCCGACCTCGGGCGTGACTGCGCGACGCGCGAGCAGGTGCTCGCCTCCTATGAACTCGGTCGTCTCGCCAAAGACCACGGTGGCGCCGAGGTCGACAAGCCTGTCTGACACGGCTCCGATCGCGCAGTTGGACGCCATGCCGCTCGTGGTGTCGGAGGCACCGCACTTGATGGCCATGACCACATGCGAGATGTCAGCCTCCTCGCGTTGCAGGCCCGAGACCTGTATGGCCAGACGCCGCGCGATGTCGGTGCCCTCTCGGATGGCCTTGGTCACGCCGCCCAGCGCCTGTATGTGGATGATCTCCACGGGCTTGCCCGTGGCAGCGAGCTCCTCGTACATGCGCTCGTGGTCGGTGCCTTCGCAGCCGAGGCTCACGATGAGCACGGCCGCGACGTTTGGACCGCGTCCCAGGCTGATGAGCGTGTCCGTCACGCGCTCAAGGTCGGGCGGCAGTTGGCAGCAGCCTTGGTGGTGAAGGTAGGCCACCGTGCCCGCAACCTGGCGGCTGATGGCCTGTGCCACGTCGTTTGCGCAGGTCACGCTAGGTATGATAGCCACGAGGTTGCGTGCTCCGTAGCGACCGTCTGGCCTGCGATATCCCATGAAGCTCGGCATGGCTACTTGTCTCCCTCCAGGTCGCCCCGGCCGCGCATGCTGTCGAGGTTGTGTACGTGCACATATGCACCGACTTCGATGTCACGCGTTGCGACACCTATCTCCTCGCCGTACTTGGTGATCTGCTCGCCCTCCGCGATGTCGCGCAGGGCAAACTTGTGGCCATAGGGGACGTCGTCTTGCACCGTCATGAGCGTACGGGTTCCGCTTGGGTCGAGCACGACCACCTCGGTCCCAGCAACGATGTCCTCGGCGAAGATCGTTGCCACGTTGTCCTTCGTGCTTGCCTGTATGGCTATAGGCTTGTCTTTCATGTCGCCTTCTCCCTTGCGGTCTCGTAGCTCGTTGAGGTGCATGCTGGCTATTGCGCCACCGCCAGAACGCTCACGCCATCGGGTATGACCACCACGCGAGCGTCCTCGCCCTTGATCTGCCGTGCGATGGCGAGTGCCTCGTCGGGTGTGGCGGCGGGAATCATGTTGCAGCGGCGCACCGTCTCGGCGTCCAGCTGGCTCACCAGCACCATGCGATGCTTGTGCAGGATCCGCGCATAGATCTGCGGGCACCACTGCTCGGGGATGGTCTGTTTTGAGGGAATCTTCGAGAGATAGACGTCTATCTCCTCTGGTGTGCCCATTTGGATGAGCTGCTCAAAGTGGCTGCCGCCCATTCCCTCGAGGCAGCTGCAGCACATGATGATGACGCCGTCCTCGCCCGCGCAAGCCTCGGCCGTGGCAACGGCCTTTGGGCTTTGGTAGAGGTTCTGGTCGAGCGGGTACCCGCCGTTGGTGGTGACCACGATGTCTCCCGTCACCGGCGGGCACTGCGACCACTGCCGCACGTAGGATACGCCTGCCGCATGGGCCTCCTCAAGATCGCCCGCCCAGGCGCCAATGACCTGCTTCTTGGCGTTGAGCGCCACGTTGAGGATGAAGGCCACGCCCACGCGCCTTGCGGCTACCACCATGTCCTCGTGGATGGGGTTGTGCTCAAGCACGCCTGTGAGTGCATGGGGGCTCGCGATGGCCTGGTAGGAGTGGTTCTCCTTCACGGTCTCCTCGGCGCAGATACCGGGCAGGATGGACTTTCGCCCACCCGAGAAGCCCGCGAAGAAATGCGGTTCGATGAATCCCTCGCAGATGAGGAGGTCGCACTCCGTGGCAAGGCGGTTGACCTTGAAGCTGGCGCCGGAGGGCAGGGTTCCCATGTCCGCGAACTGCGTGGGGTCGAAGGCGTCGTTGCATACGATGCGCTCGTTATCCACGATAGCGTCGCCAAACATGCGACGCTGCTCCTCCTCGGTGGTCACGCGATGCAGCCCCGTGGCGATGAGGATCGTCACCTGCGCGTCGGGGTTGCCAGACCTGATCTCCTCGAGCTCGAGGGGCAGTGTGATCCGGCTGGGCACCGCACGCGTGTGATCGCTCGTTACGAGAACGATGTGATCCTTGCCGCGCGCTAGGTCACGCAGGCGCGGCGTGCCGATGGGGTTTGCCAAGGCCTGGCGCACGAGCTCCTCCTCGCTGGGATCCGGCTCCAGCTCGCCCATGCGCGTCTCGACCACCGCCTCCAGGTGCTCCTCTTCCACATGCAGGTCGAGGGATGCGTGCCCATAGGGAAGGGCTATGGTCTTCATGCTTGCTCCGTCCTTTGGAAGTCCCTGAAAGGCGGTGGATGCATGCGCCGCAAGAGCCGTGCTGCTGCGATTTGCCGCCTTGTCATCACTATAGACGCCTATGACGGACGGGCTGGCATGCCTCTGGTGGGTGGCATAGGGGAGCCAATCGGGGAAACAGTGCCAGGGGTCCTGTTTCCAGGGTGGATATCCCTTGGTTTATTCCAGGATGAGCTCAGGCGAACCCTGACGATACGCCCGTGGGCTCTGACCCACCATCTGCTTGAAGCGATAGCTGAAGTTGCTCTCCGTCGTGAAGCCCACCTGCCGGGCGATGGATGCGCTGGTGAGGGTGGTCTCGGCAAGCAGCTCCTTGGCCCTGGTGATGCGATGGCGCATGAGGTAGTCATGTGGGGTGGTGTTCAGCTTGCGCTTGAACAGGCGAATGAGGTAGCTGGGGCTTACGGCGGCTGCGGCGGCGAGGTCGTCCACGGTGAGGCGCTCTGCATAGTGGGCGGCGATGTGCGCGCAGGCCAGGGTCACGGGGTCCTCGTCGCTGGAGGGGGCGGCCTGCTGCGCCGCTACCACCAGCTCGGTCATAAGGGCGTGCACCGCCAGTCCACAACGCGCGTAGTTCTCGATGGACTCAGTCTCCAGCAGCTCAAACAGCACGTCGAAATGCGGTTGCACACGTGAGCGAGGCACCGTCACCGGTACGAGGCGGGGAAGGCCGAGCGCCGCGCCCGCCAGAGACACGCCTCCGCCATCCACGTGCGTCCACAGGTGGTACCAGTGGCTGCAGCCGGGGGCGGTCCCATAGCTCTGTGGGCTGCGGCAGTCCATGAGCAGGGCTTGCCCACGCTCGAGGACGATCTCTTGCCCGCCCTGCCGCACCATGCCCCTGCCACCGAGCGTGTAGAACACGATGAAGCTGTTCTTGTCGCTGCGTGCGGTGGAAAAGCGCTCGCGAGCGTAGAAGTCACCCACCTCGCTGGCATAGTACGGCTGGGCAGAGACTGCCGCCGGCGGCGTGGCGATGATCCAGCGGCTTCGCTCCTCGACGTCCATGGTGTAGGTGAGCATGGGTGACTCCTTGATTCCGCCGCGGGAGTACGACCTGTCCTTCGTCCCATTTCAGTGAAGGCGGCGGGCTTCGACCCGAATGCCAACTTACGAAAAACAAGACAGTACTCTGCTGATAATGACGTCTTACGATAATGCAGTTTACCTTGTGCGTTCTTGAATTCATACTGATTGGTGTCGAATCATATTGAGAAAGGGAACACATGAGAATCACGCGCATGCAGGTCAATCACATCGTCAACCCGCTGGGTTTTGACCTTGGCGGAAGGCCGACGTTCTCTTGGGTTGTCGAGGACGCAAAGGGCACGCATTCCGAGGCATCGCGCGTGATCGTCAGGCGTGGCGGCGAGGTGGTAGCTGACACTGGCTGGGCCGATCTTGACGCGAAGGCCTGTGCGCTCGACGTGCCGCTGGAGCCCCGCATGCGTTACGAGTGGGCCGTCTCCGTCCGCACCAATGCGGGTGAGGAGGCCACGAGCGAAGCGGCGTGGTTCGAGACCGCCAAGATGGGCGAGTCATGGGAGGCCAAGTGGATCACCTGCGACTATGCCGAGCCGCGCCACCCGATCTTCTTCAAAGGGCTTGGTCCGGAGGCGCATCGGGACGTGGCCTCCGCACGCCTGTACATCTGTGGTCTGGGTGTGTACGAGGCTCGGCTCTGCGGCCGTGCACTTTCCGATGACAAGCCTGAGTACTTGGCGCCGGGTACCCATGCCTACGACCAGTGGCTGCAGTACCAGACCTACGACGTGACCGAGCTCATGCAGCTTCCCTACGAGAAGGGCGACGACCTTCTCGAGGTGCACTTGGGTCACGGCTGGTACAGCGG
>CAMYZR010000126.1 GCA_947303905.1 uncultured Atopobiaceae bacterium | reverse complement strand
TCCGCAAGACCATGGATTACTGCGAGGCCGGCGACAACGTGGGCATCCTGCTCCGCGGCATCAAGCGCGAGGCCATCGAGCGCGGCCAGGTTCTCTGCGAGCCCAAGTCCGTCACCCCGCACGCCTCCTTCACCGGCGAGATCTACGTTCTGACCAAGGAGGAGGGTGGCCGTCACACCCCGTTCTTCTCTGGCTATCGTCCGCAGTTCTACTTCCGCACCACCGACATCACCGGCGACATCCAGGAGCTCACCGATGCCAACGGCACCAAGGTTGAGATGGCTATGCCTGGCGACCACGTCACCATCAAGGCTGAGCTGATCCACCCGATCGCCATGGAGCAGGGCCTCAAGTTCGCTATCCGCGAGGGTGGCCACACCGTCGGCGACGGCCGCGTCTCCACCATTCTCGACTAGTACTTACCTAGTACATCTGCGAGAGTCCAGGGACCCGCATCGAAAGGTGCGGGTCCCTTTTATGAGCAGGCAGGTGCCCTTCTGCTCCACGATCCTGGCGGGCAAGGACAACCGACAGAACCAGTATTTGTAGTTTTGTTGATAGAGCCCGGATGTCAGGATGCCCGTTGACAGAAGGCGCCGAAGGATGGTAATGTTTCTCTTCGCGTCACCTTCGGGATAGTCCCGTGGGCGGCTATCTACAGGAGGAGTCATGCGTACACTGGTTACCCTTGCATGCACCGAGTGCAAGCGTCGCAACTACACTACAAACAAGAACAAGGCAAACACGCCTGATCGTATGGAGTTGAAGAAATATTGCCCGTGGTGCCGCAAGCACACCGCGCATCGTGAGACCCGCTAAAATAGGGGAGTCACGCATTACACGCCGGTAGTTCAATTGGTAGAGCGGCGGTCTCCAAAACCGTTGGTTGAGGGTTCGAGTCCTTCCCGGCGTGCCAGAAACACCACCGGCCTTCCCTTAGGGGATGGCCGGTTTTCATGAATAAGGGATATAGTCCCGGAGGGGTAAACGAGATGCCTAACAAGGATCGCAACAAGAGGTCTGTTCGTCAGGCGAGGCAGCGTGAGCGCGCTGAGCGCGAGGCTCAAGCCGCGGCCCAGGCTGCTGCTACGTCTTCTGGAAAGAAGAAGGCTGTCTCCGCTCCCAAGAAGGCTCCCGTCAAGGTGGCCGAGAAGACCGGCATCATCGCTCGCACCAAGGCGTACTTCAGCGCCGTGCGTGCCGAGATGCATCGCGTGACGTGGCCCAGCCGCACCGAGCTCACCAACTACTCGGTGGCCGTTGTGGCCATGCTCATCGCTTTCGGTGTGGCCGTCTGGCTCGTGGACACCGGCGTCGTTGCTGGCCTCGTGGGCTTCACTGGCCTGAGGGGGTAACAAGGCATGGCAAAGCGTTGGTTCGTGGTTCACACCTACTCTGGTTACGAGAACAAGGTCAAGACCGACCTTGAGCATCGCATCGAGACCTATGGCGTCGAGGACAAGATTGTCGACATCAAGATCCCGACGGAGGAGGTCACCGAGATCAAGGATGGCGGCAAGCGCGAGACCAAGGAGGCCAAGGTCTTCCCGGGTTACGTGCTCGTCCGCATGGAGTGCATCGGCGGCAACGTCGACGACAACCTCTGGCAGGTCGTGCGCAACACGCCGGGCGTCACCGGCTTCGTTGGCATCGAAGGCAAGCCCACGCCGCTCAGGCGCGAGGAGTTCAACAAGATCATGCGTCGCACCAATCCCAGGAGCGGCGCTCCCGCACCCAAGCACACCACCACTACCAGCCTCGAGGCTGGCATGGCAGTGCGCGTCGTGTCCGGCCCTCTGGCAGACTTCGACGGACAGGTGTCCGAGATCAACGCCGAGGCGGGCAAGGTGCGCGTCATGCTCACGATCTTTGGTCGCGACACCCCCGTCGAGCTCACGCTCGATCAGGTCACCGCGATCGTCTAGGCAAGGCAACCCGGCAGGCGCCCGGTATCGGTGAGGATAGCTTCTCGGACGCAGGCACAACGATAGGCACGTAGGTATTTAGGTAACAAGGAGACACCTCATGGCCCGTAAGAAAGTGACTCACTTCATTAAGCTTCAGATTCCCGCCGGCAAGGCCAACCCCGCGCCTCCGGTAGGCCCCGCACTCGGTGCCGCCCAGGTCAACATCATGCAGTTCTGCCAGCAGTTCAACGCTGCCACGCAGGACAAGATCGGCGACATCATCCCCGTCGAGATCTCGGTCTACGAGGACCGTACCTTCGACTTCGTCACCAAGACCCCTCCCGCGGCCCAGCTCATCAAGAAGGAGCTCGGTCTGCAGAGCGGCTCTGGTGTTCCCCAGCGCGACAAGGTCGGCCAGCTCACCGACGAGCAGCTCACCAAGATCGCCGAGATCAAGCTCCCCGACCTCAACGCCAACGACATCGATGCCGCCAAGAAGATCATCGCCGGCACCGCTCGTTCCATGGGCGTCACGATCGCTGAGTAGGTTTGGTTCCAAGGCGTCGCATCGCGGCGCCACCGCATAGTGGGAGGGCTACGGCGCCCGTCAACCACGCACTTACCATAGGAGGTAGGAAAATGCCGAAGCACGGAAAGCGTTACAAGGAGCAGCTCGCCAAGGTCGATCGCAGCAAGCTCCACACCCCGATGGAGGCCATGCAGCTGGTCAAGGACCTCTCCATCGAGCGTTTTGATGCCACCATCGAGTGCTCCATCCGCCTGGGTGTCGACACCCGCAAGGCTGACCAGAACGTCCGCGGCTCCATCTCGCTGCCCAATGGCATCGGTAAGGACGTCCGCGTGGCCGTCTTCGCCGAGGGCGAGAAGGCTCGCGAGGCCGAGGCCGCTGGTGCCGACGTCATCGGCTCCGACGACCTGGTCGCCCAGATTCAGGCTGGCAACATCAACTTCGATGCCTGCATCGCCACGCCCAACATGATGAGCAAGGTCGGCCGCCTCGGCCGTATCCTCGGCCCCCGTGGCCTCATGCCCAACCCCAAGCTGGGCACCGTCACCATGGACGTCGAGCGCATGGTCAAGGAGCTCAAGGCTGGCCGCGTCGAGTATCGTGCCGACCGTTATGGCATCTGCCACGTCCCGATGGGCAAGGTCTCCTTCGAGACCGAGAAGCTCGCCGAGAACTACGGCGCGCTGCTCACCGAGCTACTGCGTGTCAAGCCGTCCACCGCTAAGGGCCGCTACGTCAAGAGCGTCGTCTTCTCCTCGACGATGGGCCCGGGCGTCAAGGTCGATGGCACCATCACCCGCAACTTCACCGCGTAAGTAACGCATAGCACAGAGCTTCGCAGGGTCCGCCCCTTGGCACAGCCGAGGGGCGGACTTCTTGTATGGGGCGGGGGGCGAAAAGCTGGATGCCACTGGTCCGCTCCGGGAGCCGCAACGGGGCGCCGTTCCGTCCCCACCAGCGGACCATTCGCCACCGGTCCGCCCGCAGAGCCGCAACGGCCTCCGGTTCCGTCCCCAGCGACGGATCAGTCGCCACCGGTCCGCCTGTCGCGCCTGTGGAGGGTTTGCGCCGACTGCACCACCGCTTGACAGGCGCTCGGCATGCTGCCATCATGTCTTCTGTTGTAAAACTGCACGTCCGCTGCCAGAGACAGCCGGTGCCGAGAGGCTTAATGGGGTAACCCGCCTGCCGAGGTGGTCTTAAAGATTGCATCTTCAGGACCCTGTCTGGCTGCGCCAGCGGGGTCTTTTGCGTGAAGGCCCACCTAACGTTGGTGGCCGTGCCCGATCGCATCGTAAGGGAGGTGTAACACATGCCAGCACAGTCAAAGTACGAGATGCTCGAGAAGGTCAACGCATCGCTCGAGGCTTCCCAGGGTTTCTATGTTCTGGACTACCGCGGTCTTACCGTCAAGGAGTCCCAGGAGCTCCGTCGCCAGATCCGCGAGGCCAACGGCTCCATGAAGGTCTACAAGAACAACATCGTCAAGATCGCGCTTGAGCAGGCCGAGCTGCCGTCTCTCGACGACGTCCTGGTCGGTACTTGCTCCTACGTGTTCTTTGGTGATGACCCCGTGAGCGTTGCCAAGGTCCTCAAGGAGTTCGCCACCAAGACCAAGAAGACCGAGGTTCTCGGTGGTATCGCCGACGGCGCTGCCCTCAACGCTGAGGAGGCCAAGGCCTACGCCGATCTCCCCACCCGCGAGCAGCTCATCGGCCAGATCGCAGGTCTCATCAGTGGCTTCGCCCGCAACATCGCTGTTTGCATCAACGAGGTCCCCGGTGGTCTTGCACGTGCCATCAAGGCAATCAACGAGCAGGACGAGCAGGAGGCGGCCTAACCGACTCGCGCGTTCTGCTGCACTACCCAAGACGCAACCGCGTCTTAGCACACAAACAAGCATCCATGCGCGTGCATGGGACCGAAAGGATTTGAACAATGGCTAAGCTTTCCACTGAAGAGATCATCGACGCCCTTAAGGAAATGACCCTGCTCGAGGCTGCTGACCTCGTCAAGGCTATCGAGGACACCTTCGGCGTCTCCGCCGCCGCCCCCGTGGCCGTCGCCGCCGCTCCCGCAGCTGCCGCTGAGGAAGAGGAGGAGAAGACCAACTTCGACGTCGAGCTCACCGCTTTTGGCTCCAACAAGATCGCCGTCATCAAGGTCGTCCGTGCCCTCACCAGCCTTGGCCTGAAGGAGGCCAAGGAGGCCGTCGAGGCTGCCCCGAAGATCCTGCTCGAGGGCGCCAAGAAGGAGGACGCCGAGGCCGCCAAGAAGCAGCTCGAGGAGGCCGGCGCCACCGTCACCCTCAAGTAACTCCCGTTATTTGAAGCTAACTGGCACCAGGGCCGGATCCTTCGGGATCCGGCCTTTTTTTGGCTCACGTACTCCCACGAAGACAGTGTGTCACCGTCCCCTGAGAGGGCGCTCAACTGAGTCAGATTACGGTTTGCTGGGGCGAAGCTCGCAATTCGATAAAAAGGTGACGAATTAGTACAAAGTTTGCGGTGCAAGGTTCTGCATTTTCCGTTATGATAGACAATCCGTCACACGAGCTTCACAATTGATTTTGCGTTTTCGCAGGTAAAACGAGTAACGGTCTTATATAGTCCAAAATCTTACGGATGTCAAGACTTTTTCGTTGACCATTTCGTCATCCTCCGTTAAGTTATTAGATTGCGACAACTGCCGCTATTCCGTCTTATCTAAGGAGGAAACGCCCGGTGCCTACCGCAAAGTCTTCCCCAGTTGCTCAGCTCAACGAGCGCAAGCGCTTGAGCTTCAGCAAGATTCCAGCTGCAATGGAACTCCCCAACCTGATTTCGGTACAGAAGGAGTCGTTCGAGCGCTTTATGACCGACGGCCTTGCCGAGTCCTTCGCCGAGTTCTCCCCGATCGAGAACTCCGCGCGCACGATGGAGGTGACCTTCGGCGAGCACCAGTTTGGCGACGCACCCAGCAGCATCGCAGAG
>CAMYZR010000125.1 GCA_947303905.1 uncultured Atopobiaceae bacterium | reverse complement strand
CGCGAGGACGCCATCGCGCACATCGGAGCCGGAGACCTGCTGAAGAAGATTTCCGAGGAGTCCGAGAGCGACCTCGCGCGCAGACTTGCCGCCCAGAAGCTGCAGCGCCTGGCGCAGGCGCGTGACCCGTCAACCCCAGCCGAGACGCTCGCACAGCTCTCGGCTTTGCCTGACGCGCACATCGTCATGGCTGTGGCTTACAATCCCTCCACCCCGCCGGAGACGCTCGCCGAGCTCCTTCGCTTCAAGAGGAACGACGACAGGTTCCGCGGTCCATATGGATCTGTCTCCCCCGAGATCTGCCGGGCTGCGGCGCACAACCACGCCACTCCGTATGACGCGATTGTCGAAGCGGACAAACGCGACCCGAAGCTCGGCCTGCTGAGAATCGCCGACTCTGTGCGGAGCAAGCCCGAGGCGAAGGCAGCCAAGCGGGAATGGGCCCTCACCGCGCGCACAAGAGGTGACGTGTCGCCCAACGACAAGAGCTACCTCTTCCTCCATGCATTTGAGGACTCCCTGCAAGACCAGCTCACCCAGCGAATCCTGGCCTTCGAGAACGGAAGGGACTACGCGATCTGGACAACGACCGACCCGTCCGAGGTCTTCGCGCGGATCAATGACATCGAGTTCGACCGCATGCGGGTCTTTCTGCCGGTGGTGACGCCACGTTATCTGAGCCTTGCCAAGCAGGCCCTATCCGAGGAGGATGCCAAGCTCTTCTTCGGCCAGCTGCAGGAACGTGGCATAGCCGTCGTCCCCCTCTTCCAGAACGAGGAGGTCATCTTCGAGTTCATGCGCCTCTTTGGGGAGATGCACGGAATCACCCTCACCCTTCCCACCGCCTTTGAGATGACCGAGACACAGCTCGAGCGCTTCACCTCGAACGCGAACTGGGGAAACGAGCAGCTCCAGAAGGCATTTGCCCGACGGCTCTTCATGAGCTATCGCAAGAAGGACCGTGAGCACCTGTTTGGCGTCATGAGGGACATCCACGACACGCCCACAGGCAAGGACGCCTCGATATGGTTTGACGACTTCCTCGTGGCAGGGCATGACTTCAACGAGGAGATCGGCCAGCACCTTGACGAGAGCGAGGCCATGATCCTGCTGGTCACCGACCATCTGCTTGAGGGCAGCAACTACGTCAAGACGATCGAATACCCCCATGCGTGCACCATGAACAAGCAGGTGGTACCCGTGGAGACAGCGGAGACGGACAGGGCGAGCCTGTCCGAGGACTACGCCGACCTTTCCGAGCCCGTCTGGCACCTCGATCACGACCTGCTCGAGACGCGCCTTAAGGAGGCGTTCGACAGGTGTGGACCGGCTGAGGCATCAGACGTTGACGAGGCGCTTCGCAGCTACCTTCAGGGCATGTGCTTCCTCTATGCGGTGATGGTCGAGAAGGACGTGGTCCGCGCCTTCACGCTGCTCAAGTCCGCGGCAGACAAGGACGTCGTGGACGCTGCCGAACAGCTGGCCCTCATGTACACGATGGGATTTGGCGTCACGAAGGATGCCGACGAGGCCCTGGCATGGAAGCTCCGTGCCTACGATCTGATTGTCAGCCGGGAGGGACCCGAAGGGACGACCGAGGATGCGAAGCGCACGGTCGATCGGCTGCACGACCTGCTTTACGAGGATGATGGCCTCATCGTGCTGCTCGGCTCCAAAGGACGGATCCAGCGCATACGCGAGGTCACCGAGCACTTCGTGTCCCTCATTGAGCAGAGCCGGCTGAACGAGACGGACCCTCGCTACGAGCTCTGGCGACTCAACGCGCTTGTCATGCAGGCCGACGCGCTCCGCTACGGGGAAAAGACCCGGCAGCTGGGAACCGATGACTCCCGGAAGGCAAGCGAGATCCTCGATGTGGCAATCGAGTCCCTGAATGGTCTCCCCATAAGCCTTGCGAGAGAGCGCACCAAGCTCGAGGCGGTGGCGTACGCCACCAAGGCGGACCTTACGCCCCTCTATGCCGCGGAAGCGGTAGGACCGATCGAGTCGGACTATCGCCATGCCATCACCCTGCTCGAGAAGCTGGAGGCAAAGGAGCACGACTACGAGACGGCCAAGCTGCTGAGATCGGCATACGGCAACCTCGCATCGCTGAAGAAGGACGTCGTCAGGGCCCACAAGGGCACCGACGCCGCGGAGATGCGCGCAGCTTGGAAGAGCTTCGCGATGTCCATCGGGATTGCCCGGCAGCTCGTTCGCGAGAACCCGACCACCAACAACCTCGAGACGCTCGTCACACTGATCTTCGAGGGGACCCAGCTGCTACCGGAGGTCTCGCAAGCCATACCCTACTGGGACGAAGGACTGGAGTGCATCGAGAAGCTCGAGCAGCTTGGCGACGAGTCGCTGATGCTCTCAAGGATCAGGCACACCTTCGAGCACGCCCGCGAGTACGAATAAACGTCAGCCGACACGCTAGGGATCTCAAACGGGCACCCCGTGCGTCCGGGCCACAACAGGAATCCGTCACCCAGGACTTGGCCTCGCAGGCCCCGATGCGGCTGGTGTAACAGACTCGCGATGCCCTGCCGGTGTTGAGCACGAATAGTCGTCACCCGACACGCTAGGAATCTCAAACGGGCATCCCGTGCGTCCGGGCCACAACAGGAACCCTTCCCCTAGAACTTGGCCTCGCAGGCCCCGATGCGGCTGGTGTTACAGGCTCGCGATGCCCCGCTGTTGTTGAGTATGAATAGTCCTCACCCGATACGCCAGGAATCGAGGCGGGCACCCCGTGCGTCCGAGCCACAACAGGAACCCGTCACCCAGGACTTGGCCTCGCAGGCCCCTGCGCCGCTGGTTTTACAGACTCGCGATGCCCCGCCGGTGTTGCCCCACGCGATTTGCGCAGCGGAAGGCCACCTCGACCCTCCACCCACCTAGCGGCGGAGCCATGAGCGTGGGGCAACACCGGCGGGGCCAGAGAGACTAGAAGTCCAGCCGCACAGGAATCCCCTGCGAAGCCATGTACTCCTTCACCTGGCGAATGCTGTAGATGCCAAAGTGGAAGACGCTGGCGGCGAGCACCGCGTCGGCCTCGCCCTCGATAATGCCCTCGGCAAAGTGCTCGAGCGTTCCCACGCCACCAGACGCGATGACCGGGATGGGCACGGCACGCGCCACGGCACGCGTGAGCGCGAGATCGAAGCCCTCCTTGGTGCCATCACGGTCCATGCTGGTGAGCAGGATCTCGCCCGCGCCGCGCCGTGCGGCCTCGCGGGCCCACTCAAGCGCGTCGATGCCGGTGGGGATGCGTCCTCCGGCGAGGTAGACCTCCCACTTGTCCGCCTTGCCCTGGCGCTTGGCGTCGATGGCGCAGATGACGGCCTGGCTGCCAAAGGCGGCAGCGGCCAGCGAGATGAGCTCGGGGTTCTTGACGGCGGCAGAGTTGACCGAGACCTTGTCGGCACCGGCGGCCACCATGGCGCGCATGCCCGCGATGTCGCGGAAGCCACCGCCCACCGTGTAGGGGATGCGCAGCTCTGACGCTGCGTGCGAGGCGAGCTCGATGGTGGTCTTGCGGTCGTCGGACGTGGCGGTGATGTCGAGGAAGATGACCTCGTCGGCACCCTCGCGGTCGTAGATCGTGGCCAGCTCCACCGGGTCGCCGGCATCCACGAGGTTTACGAAGTTCACGCCCTTGACGACACGACCGTCCTTGACGTCGAGGCAGGGTATGACGCGCTTGGTGAGCATGGCTCCTCCCGTAAGTCTGTCAGCGAACGGCCGCCAGGGCCTCTTCGAGCGTGAAGGCGCCCTCGTAGAGCGCCCGTCCGGTGATGGCGCCCTCGATGACGTCGTCGCCAAGCGCCGCCAGGCGGCGCAGGTCGTCCAGGGTCGCAATGCCGCCGGAGGCGACCACGGCAAAGCCCGCCACCTCGGCGATGTTACGGTACGCCTCGGCATCGATGCCCGTCTGCATGCCGTCGCGTGTCACGTCGGTAAAGACCAGGTGGCGGTAGCCGAGCGAGACGAGCTCACCTACCAGCTCGTCGGCCATGATGCCGGCACCCTCGCGCCAGCCGTTGACGCGCACGACGCCCTCCTTGGCGGCGACGTCGGCCACCAGGAGGTCGCCGTAGGTGCTGGCAGCCTTGCGTGCGAAGGCGCGGTCGCGCACCAGTGCGGTGCCGATGGAGATGCGCTTGGCCCCGGCCGAGGCAAGGCGCTCGATGGCTGCCATGGAGCGCACCCCTCCCCCGGTGTCCACCGAGATGCCGTCCACCTGGCAGATGGCCTGGATGGCGGCGCGGTTGCGCTCGAGGGCCTCGTCGTCCTCCTCGAAGGTGGCGGAGAGGTCCACCACATGGATCCAGCGGGCACCGGCGCGGGCAAAGCCCTCGGCCACGGCCACCGGGTCCTCCGAGTAGACGTCCATCTTGGAGCGCTCGCCGCGGGAGGGCGCACCACCTTGCCCGCAATGAGGTCGATGGCGGGAAAGACGATCATGGCCTACCCCCTCACGAAGCGCAGGAAGTTGGACAGGATGCGCAAGCCCGTCGCCGAGGACTTCTCGGGATGGAACTGCAGGCCAAAGACGTTGTCCTTCCAGACGCTGGAGGCAAAGCTGCGCGTGTAGTGCGTGCGGGTGGTGACGATGTCATCGTCGATGTCGTCCGCAAGCGCGTAGGAATGCGTGAAGTAGACGTTGGACCCCTCGGGCACGTCCACAAAGAGCGGGCACTTCCTGCCGTACGCGGTCAGGTGCAGCTGGTCCCAGCCCACGTGCGGGACCTTGAGGCGGTCGGACTTGAGACGCGTGACCGAGCCCGAGAGCAGTCCGAGGCCCGGCACCCAGCCGTTGCCCCAGGCGTTGGTCGTGCTCTCGTCACCACGGTCGAAGGGCAGCTGCAGGCCGAGGCAGATGCCCAGGAAGGGCACGCCGGCACGCACCGACGAGACAATCGCGTCGGCCTCGCCCGAGCTGCGCAGGTAGCTCATCGCGTCCTCGAAGCTGCCGACTCCCGGCAGGATGATGCCGGAGGCCTCGGAGATGGTGCGCGGATCGTCGCTGATGGTGACCTCGGCGCCCACGGAGGACATGCTGCGGGCGACGGAGAGCAGGTTTCCCTTGTGATAGTCGACGACGACGATCTCGTGGGCCATCACAGCACCCCCTTGGTGGAAGGAATGCCCTCGACGCGCGGGTCGGGCTCGACGGCCGCGCGCAGGGCGCGGGCGAAGGCCTTGAAGGTCGCCTCGAGGATGTGGTGTGCGTTCTCGCCGCAGAGCTCGCGCAGGTGCAGCGTGATGCCCGCGTCACGCGCGAGCCCGGCAAAGAACTCGTGCCCGAGCTCGGTGTCGAAGGTGCCCACCTTCTGCGGGCCGATGGGCACGTCCCAGCAGAGCTCGCCGCGACCGGAGATGTCGATGGCGACCAGCACGAGTGCCTCATCCATCGGCA
>CAMYZR010000124.1 GCA_947303905.1 uncultured Atopobiaceae bacterium | reverse complement strand
ACCCAATCTCAGCCGGCGTGCGCCAGCTCCCCTATCGAGTTGTAATGGTAGCACTCATCCCTTCTGTTGCGGCCCTGCCTGTATGACAGAAACGATATTGCCTCATTCGGATATGGGCGTCACTCCACGACGCATGGCAAGTGGCCCTAAGCGGCCCTAAGGAGCCGAGTCACGAGTTCTCCACGAGCCAGGACGCCCATGCTCACGGCGGGCGCAAGCCCGCGGGACGTTCGCCCCTCTTCGAAGACGTCTTCAGTTACTGCTGGCGCCTCCTCGCGACGAACCGCTGATTCTTGCTACGAGGCCTATCTGGCAGCGTTCGGACGAGCTCGCCCCCGTCCGCGAGGGGGTTCAGGTACGCATGCGCGACATAGTTCACGTTGACGCCGAAGTGGTCCGCCACTTCCTGCCTGCTTCGCGGCACGTCGCAGAATGCGATGAGCGCCTCCCTGGACAGCTCTTCCATCCCGCCGATGGACTCGTGGCGCCCCTCGGGAAGGTTGTAGAGCCTCACCGTGAACGTATCCCTCGAGTCGACGAACACCGGTTGCCTCAGGCCGGCCCTTCGCATCTCGTCGCGTATGACGGGAATCCCCGAGTGTCGGTTCTCCGCGACCCTCATGATTTCGAGCAGGGACACGAGCGTGGGGTTCCTCGTCGGCATGTTCTCGTGGCCGAGGTCGTCGACGCTCTGACCGCCATAGATCCCGCCGGGGTTCCAGCACTCGAGCCGGTCGGAGTAGATGGCGAGCCGGCAGGGGGTACCGTCGCTATAGGGACCGTAGTCACGGTGCATGAGCGAGTTGGTGACCACCTCCCTTACGGCGTTCTCCGGGTACTCGGGAATGTCTCGCCTCCTGCCCCCCTCGACGACAACCTTCGTCCTCGTGTTCCTCCGGATGAACGCCATCGCGTCCTCGATAATCTGGTCGATGGTTCCCTCCAAGCGCTTGGAGTCAAGGAAGCGGGTCCCGTCTTCGGCCTGCGTAATCTCGGTTCCAGCCACGGCCACAGCCGTCATGCACAGGTTGGGATACACCTGCTGGGGATAATCACCGAGACACATGAGGCCAGCCAGCGTAGGGACGCCCCCGCGCTCCGCACCTGTGAGCGACAGAACCTCGCTGGCATCCCTATGTGACAACCTGGGACGACCCTCCTTCGCGTCCCTTACGAAGGCGTTGACACGTTCCTCGTCCATCATCTCGTGAGACGCCTGCGGGCTCACGCTCACGTCGCTTCGCACGCCATCCTTGAACGACTCAATGGAATAGAGCTCCGCTTGGGTCATATGGAGGTCCTGGTCCCCAACCCGCACATAGGAGCCCTTCGAGATTCCCGCCGTCTTTCGGTAAGCTGGACGCATTCCAGCGGGCAGTCCCTCGAAGAACGCCCCCACGAGGACCGATCCCTTCCAGACCGTCGTCGCGAAGGATGGGTGAAGCTCGGGCTGCATCTCTTTGCACTGCTCGGCGACGTCCTTTTGCAGGCGCTGAGGGTCGAACACGCCGCAGACCTCGTAGCCTGCGTCCTCGTCGATTCCGAAGATGACGATGCCCCCATCGGCCTGATTCGAGAAGCTGGACAGGGTGTCGTAGAGGCGCGGCGTGCCCCCGCGCGCGGCCTTCACCTCTATTCTCTGGGTCTCGCACCTGCGCAGAAGGACCAACTCGATCGCATCATTAAGTGCCCTCTCGTCCATGCTGCCCATCTCCCCCTTCACTCTTCTTGCAAGTATCATATACCTACGATATTTTTCGTATATCTATGAAAAACAACGTAGGTGTATGAACCATCCGATGAAAACGAGAAGCACCTAAGAGACTTCTTGCCCGTTCGTTGATTCGGCGCCTAGTACAGATGGCCCCTTGCACTGCTCTTTTGCCTCGTGGAGCACCCTCCGTTCACTCTCGTGGACCGCAAAAGAAAACGGCAGCTCAGAGGCCGCCGTCATTACTTTCATGGGTAATGCGCATTACCCGGGTCAGGTTGGAGGGTCGAGCGATCCGGTCGCTCCTCTCAGCCGGGCCAAATCCCCAGCTCTCCTGTTCGGAGGCTATTGCAGCGCAAGGGACGCGCGCCGCAACCAGCACGTATGACATCATGTCAGGGGAGCCGCAAATGCCCTCGTGTCTATCACCCCAGGTCGTCTCCCCACGTTTCTGAATGGCTGGCATAGCGCTCTCGTTTGCATCATCCTATTGCCTGTTATCGGGAATCATAAGATTGGGATGCCACCGGTGGGCCTCGTCGCAGATAACGCCCGGCCGCAGGCGTAAGCTATAGAGAAGGTCGCTCCACACACGTAAGGCGCATCTCATGACCCATCATTCGAGATACAACTACACGGTTGCCATCCCGGGCAGCAACGAGTGCCTCGTGTACAACTTCAATACAGGCGCCATGCTGCGGTTGGACCGCGCACAAAAGGTGCTCTTCGACCTTTCTCCGCGGTTCTCGCAGGATCATCCGGTCGTGAAGCGGTGGCATGAGCTTGGGTTCCTGTCGGACTGCGACGAGCTCGAGGTGCTAAAGGACCAGGTTCGCAAGCGGTATAGCGACTACGCAGCTAGAACGGACAAAGTCCTTCGGCTCACGCTCCACGTAACGTCGCTCTGCAACTTTGCCTGCCCCTACTGCTTCCAGGCGCGCCGGAGCGGACACATGGCGCAGGAGGTGCAAGACCAGGTCGTGCGCCTTACCAAGGCCAAGCTCGAGCAGGGCGGATACGAGAGGATGACCGTCGACTGGTTTGGCGGCGAGCCCCTGCTGGCCGCAGACATCATCGACAACCTCGGCCACAGGCTCATGGACGTGGCGGCGCAGCATGGGGCTGGATTCAGCTCGAACATCCACACCAACGCCTACCTGCTCGACCAGGCAATGGTCGACCTGCTCGAAGGCGTCAACTGCCGCTTTGCCATAGTCACGCTTGATGGCTACGGACCCGAGCACGACAAGACAAGGTACCTTCACGGTGGTGGCGCCACCTTCGAGCGGATCATCGACAACCTCTCTGCCATCAAGACCAGCATGGTGCTCAACATCCGCTCCAACCTGCATGCGGGCAACTATGAGTCGTACAAGAGGCTGCAGGCAGTGATAGGCGCCATAGCCAAGAAGACCGGCAACGAGATGCGCTGCTCCCCCACGCAGGTTCATGGCACCGATGCAGGGCGGGAACGCGGCGATGCTACGAGCTTTCTCTCGAACGGCGAATATTACAAGATTCTCGACACCACCGACCTCGAGAAGCGCTCCAACACCTACGTCCCCAAGCTCTTCAACTGCCACGTCGTCCAGCTGGACAACTACCTGATAGACGACGAGGGCTACCTGTTCCCCCACTGCAACGAGCTCGCCACGAACCGCGACTTCGCCTACGGCAACATCCTCGACCTGGGCGAAGGCGACACCGACACGCTGGATCGGCTCCACATGCAGTGGTGCCTAGAGAACGTCTTGCCAACAAAGGACGAGGAGTGCATGGGGTGCGGCCTCTTGACGGTCTGCTACGGCGGCTGTCTGCTGCCTCGCCTGCGCGGAGGACGCTCCTGTATGAGGAAGCCCGAGCGCATCGACGCATACCTGCTAAAGAAGGCGGACGCCCTGGAGAAGTCGAAGGCAGGCTCGTAAATGTATTACCGAGTGAACGACGACATAGCGCTTCGAGGCTGGAAGGACATCCCCTTTGCCTACTACGTGAAGGGCGAGCCTGGCGCACGGAAGCTCACGAGCCGGGAGTTCTTCTGCATGCTCTTGTGCGACGGCACCACAGACCTCGAACCCAGCAGCACCCTTGAGCGGCTGGAGAGGCGCGGCCTCGTGTCTAGGTGCAAAAAGGGAGACGTGCCCAGCGCCTGGTCGGTCTACCGTCGCCACGGCAACGCCCACGTGCCAAAGATGAACCTCATGCTTACGGGGAGGTGCAACTACAACTGCCCGCACTGCTTCAATGCGGCCGATAACGCACCCCTCATGACAGAGTGGTCCTTCGAGGACCTCGTGCGCCTGCTCGACCAGGCGCAGGCCTGCGGGATACACTCCGTCATGATCACCGGCGGCGAGCCCATGCTTCATCCAAGGTTCATGGACGCAGTCCGAGAGATCTACGCACGTGGCATGTATGTGGACAAGATAAACACGAACGGCTCCTTCATCCGCAAGGATGTGCTCGACGAGCTGCGCGCCATCGGCTGCAACCCCCTCATAAAGATATCCTTCGACGGGCTGGGCTGCCACGACTTCATGCGCGGCGTTGCGGGAGCAGAGGAGCGGACGCTGCGCGCGATCGAGTTGTGCGTGGAGAACGGTTTCGAGGTGGCCGCCCAGGTTCAGGTGAACAGGGTCACCGTGGGCTCCCTTGACGAGACGCTATGCCGCCTGGACGATTTGGGCGTGAGCAGCTCGCGCCTCATCCGAACCAGCGAATCGGACCGCTGGCTTGCCAACGCCGCCGGAGCGACCCTGTCCGTGGAAGAGTACTATGCGACCGCACTGGAAGTCTGCAGGCGCTACGCTGGGCACGACCACACCATGGAGCTCTTTGTTTGGCAGCTCCTTTCGCTCTCCCCGGCGTCCAAGAGCTACCACCTCTTTCCGATGAGGTTCGCCGAAGGGGCATACCACGACGGATGCTCGCGCTGTCTGGCCAATCGTCAGATGGTTGCCATCACATCCGCCGGGGAGGTTGTGCCCTGCATGCAGATGAGCGGTTACTTCACCAAGCGCGGAATCTCTCTGGGCAACGTGCATGAGAAACCCCTGAGCGACATCCTGGCAAGCAGAGCCTATCGCAACGTCGTCTGCGATACCGTGGGCGACCTGCGCAGGCGCGAGGGCAGGTGTGCGACGTGTCAGTACTTTGAGCAGTGCGGTGGGGGCTGCCCAGCCCTGGCGCTCATCCTTCCGGGCGGAGAGGCCGAAGGGGTGGACGCCATTGGCGCAGACCCATCCAAGTGTCTGTTCTTTGCGGGCGGCTGGCATCAAATAATCAAGGAAGCACTGGCTGGATGGGAGTGTGCGTGAGGATGTCTCCGTCGGGAACCTGCGGTGACAGGAGCTGCGACCACCTATGATGGGAGGCAGAAAGCCCGTGCGGTAGGACACGCGATATAACGGTAGTACATGCAGGCCTTACAAGAAGACCTGCGAGGAAAGGAGCTAGCATGAACTTCGAAAACCTGAGCCCCGCGATGCAGGAGCAGATCAAAGAGGCGTTCTCCCCCGAGCTACTGGAGCGGGCCAAGAGCGCCCAGAGCATGGAGGAGCTGCTAGACATCGTCGAGAAGGAGGGAATGGAGCTCTCCGACGAGCAGCTCGAGCTCGTGGCGGGCGGCTGCGGTGGCTGCTATGGTTACAACTGCGGTAGCCACTCCTCTTGCTAATGACGTCTCCCTCGGCAGACAGATGCAGAAGTGATCGCGAATCACGCCTT
>CAMYZR010000123.1 GCA_947303905.1 uncultured Atopobiaceae bacterium | reverse complement strand
CCACCTTCGGGGCGGTGGAGGTCGCGGGGACCATGTGGTGCGGGAAGACCTGGACGTCGCTTGCCTTCGGCCAGAGCGTCACGCGCATAGGCCTCGCGGGGCCGCGGACGGCCGCCGAGGCGGACCCGGGCACGGCGCTGCTGGGCGCCAGGCCTCACGTCATCGACGAGTGGCAGGACGTACCGGCGATATGGGACGAGGTGCGCGCGGCGGTCGACGCGTCGGGCAACGGACCCGGCTCGTTCGTCCTCACGGGCTCGTCCGAGCCGAGGCAGGAGCTGGTCCACCACAGCGGCGCGGGGCGGATTGCCACGCTCCGCATGAGGACGATGACGCTCGCCGAGATGGGGCTCTCCTCGGGGGCGATCTCCCTTGCCGGGCTCTTCGAGGGCCGCTTCGAGCCGCAGCTGGTCCAGCAGTCGCTCGCGCCGCTCGCCGACATGGTCTGCAAGGGCGGGTGGCCCGCCCTCGCGGGAAGGGATGCCCGGGCCACTGATTACCTCGACGCGTACTTCGACGCCCTCTTCAGCGTGAGCATCCCGAGGAGGGGGCTGAGCGGCCAGGAGTCGCGTCGCGTCGCGCTCTCGCTCGCCCGCAACCTCGGCACCGCGGCGAAGCTCTCGACCGTCGCCTCTGACGCCGGGCTCGGCGAGGCGGACTCGAAGTCTGCGACAAACAAAGCTGCGGCGCACATCGCGGCGCTGCAGGACCTCTACGTCGTCGAGCAGGTGACGGGCTGGGACGCGCCCATCCGCTCAAAGACCCGTCTGCGCACAAAACCCAAGCGCTACTTCGCAGACCCCTCGCTCGCGGCGTCTCTCCTGCAGGTCTCGCCTGGGCGCCTCGTGTCCGACGGCCAGCTCTTCGGCATCCTGTTCGAGTCCCTCTGCATCCACGACCTCGCCGTTTACGCGTCGGCCCTGCCAGGGGCAACCGCAGATCCGCTCCACTACTACCGCGACTCCGACGGGCTCGAGGTGGATGCGGTCGTCGAGATGCGCGACGGCAGGTGGGCCGCATTCGAGGTGAAGCTCGGCGAGAGCCAGGTCGGTTCCGCCGCCGCCTCGCTCAATCGGCTGGCGCGCAAGGTCGCGGCCAACCCCGCGGCTCGAAATCCCAAGCCGGAGTTCCTCGCGGTCGTCGTGGGGGCGGGGGAGTATGCCCGATTTGACAAGGACTTAGGAGTCTACGTCCTTCCGATTACGTGCCTCGGTGCGTAGGGATCAAGTGACGGCCAATTGCCGGTCCTGCCCATAAACGTAGACATGCTCTGGGCAGGTCCGGGATCGATGCCGAAGGAGGACTAGCATGAGCGCAATAAGGATTCAGCTGGAGTACAAGTGTTACCCCGTCTGGCTATACGATGATGACGGAATCGTCGAGGACACCGCGCTTCCTGCGGAGCTCTCAGATGACCGTGAGCTCGAAGAAAGGTTCAGGTGGATTCAGGAGCGTTTCGACGCGACGTATGTCGACACGCCGACGGAGTTCTATAACAGGGGCTTTGCCACGCCGGAGGAGGAGGCTGCCTTCAGGTCTGACCTGGCTGCGGCTGTTGCGGAGCTCGCGGAGAGGTGTCCTGAGGGGTATTCGCTGGAGTTGTCCTAGGGCTCTAATGCATGATTGCGACAAGTTGTTTTTGGCGTTTGCGGCGCCTATGACACGATGTCATGGGTGCCGCCCGCGTCGCAGAAGCTTTGCGCTACAATAACCTCCGAATAGGGGAGCTGGCGCACGCTGGCTGAGATTGGGTCCAACGCGACCCTGACCCTCAAACCTGATCTGGGTAATGACTATGACCCATGAATGTAATGACGGCGGCCTCTGAGCTGCCGTTTTTCTTTGCGGTCCACGAAAGTGCACGGAGGGCAGTCCACGAGGCCAGAGGGCAGTGCACGAGGCCGTCTGGAATGGATGCAGATTCGGTAAGCGGTCGCAACCAGTAATACCGTACAGCCAATGTGACAGGCTTCATGCTTGATGCCGCGATATGATGACTCTGGCGCCATGACGATTAATTGTGCGGATTGCTACAGTCTGATGCCTCGCTCCGCGCATAGCTCCTCGAAGCCGGGCGTCATGTCGGCCTCGAGGCATGCCGACAGGATTGCGGCAAGGGCGGTGGCAACACCAGTCTTGGGACCAACCTCGTTTGCATAGGGGCCAGCCCCCATGGCCCAGCTTGCCTGCATGGTCACGAGGGCGTACGCGAGCGCGTCGAGGCGCGCTGTCGTGTGGCCTTGGCGCAGGATGCCGTCCTCTGCCAGGGTGTCGAGACACCACCTGTAGTAGGCATACAGGTCCCCCTCGAAGCGCCTCGCCTCCTCGGCTACGTGCGCGGAGCACTCGGCGACCTGCGTGACGTCGGCGAAGTAGAAGGGGTAGCGCTCCTGGTTTGCCTCGTTGGCCGCGAAGAGGCCGACCAGGTTCGCGAGCAGCTCGCCGCCTCTCAGGCTCCTGTCGAGGGCCTCCTCGAAGTTGCCGTGCAGGCCGGCGAGGATGGCGTCGAGCAGGTCCTCCTTGCGCCTGAAGTGGTAGGTCAGGCTTCCGATGGCGACTCCCGCCTCGCGCGCGATGTCGCGAAGGGAGACCTTGTCGTATCCGCGCTCGTTGAAGAGCCTGACCGCCGTATCCTGTATGAGCTGCTTGCTGCTGGGCATTGCGCCTCCTCGGATGGTGTACGGCAGACAGTATCGCACAACGCCCCGCGGCCGGGCGGCCGCGGGGCGCGATCGTCTCAGTATGCGTTCTCGAGCCGTGCCTCGGCTACGCCTGCTTCTTGGCTGCGGCTGCTGCGGCGAGCATGCGCGGCTTCATCCAGTCGGCCGCGAAGGCGCTGGCGGAGTCGTCCATGTCGGTGACGCAGTGGGAGTTGGTGTCGTACTCCTCGTAGTGCTTGTCCTCTGAGCTCGCGAGCTCGTAGATGCGCTTGGCGCCCTCCACGCCCAGGATGGGGTCGACCTTGGAGTGGATGATGAGCAGCGGCTTGGTGATCTTGTGCAGGTCGGCGGTGCAGTCCTGCGCGGTCGACATCTCGCTCGCGACCTCGAGGTCGTCGGTTCCGAACTTGGAGAGGAACCCGTGCAGGTAGAAGTTCTCCTGGCCCGCCCACGGGTGCTTGGTGAGGGTGTCGTTCTTGTCGGTGCCGCCGCGCACGATCGCGCCGCCGTAGGAGATGCCGTAGAGGGCGACCGTGTCGCCCACGCGCGGGTCGGCGCGCACGAAGTCGATGACGGCCTTCACGGAGTCGACGAAGTTGTCGACGGTGAGGTACATGTCCTTGTAGTAGAGCGAGGTGCCCTGGCCCGGGCCGTCGAAGGTGATGATGGGGATGCCGCGGTCGTAGAAGTAGGCCGCGCGCGGGAAGTTCTCCTCGGCGAAGCCGGTGGCGCCGGCGATGAAGACCAGGACCGGGGTGTCGGGGTCGCAGCCGTCGGGGATGGCGAGGTATCCCTGCATGTCCTTGTCGCCGAAGGGGATGGACACGACGTCGAGGTTGACGTCGTCGCGCAGCTCGTACCAGCGCTGGAAGCTCTCGGGCACCTTGGCGTAGACCTCGCGCTTCTCGTCGGTCACCTGGTCGCCGTGGATGCCGTAGTCCGCAACGCGGTAGCACGCGGAGGCGCGGCCGAACAGGTTGCGGGCGGTCTCGCGGTGGCCGAGTGCGAGCTGCTCCTCGGCCTCGGCGTAGCGGCGGTCGCCGATCTCGACGCCGACCTTCACGAAGTCCTCGCGCTGGTCCTCCGGGGTGAGGACGAACGACTGGCCGACGCAGTCGCAGTTGCACTCGGTGCGCTTGGTGAGCTCCAGCCAGTCCTCGGGGTTCATGCCGGAACCGAGCATGCGGCCGGGGTTCTGCGCTGCGGGGCGGGGACGTACTGCCATGGTTGGCTCCCTTCGTTCTGGCCGCATCTCCTGTGCGGCTCTAGTCGTACGATGTACGACCATGGTTATAGCATCTGCGTCCCGTACATAGTACGAATACCGTACGATGTACGGGCGAACGGCATGAATCGTACGGTGTACGGCTTATTTGGTATCTTGTGACGCGGCCCGAACTCGGCTGCGAGGTACGACTTGCAAGCGGTGGGGAGC
This sequence comes from uncultured Atopobiaceae bacterium, assembly GCA_947303905.1. Classification (GTDB taxonomy): domain Bacteria; phylum Actinomycetota; class Coriobacteriia; order Coriobacteriales; family Atopobiaceae; genus UBA1367. Next base: position 1,359 of record CAMYZR010000123.1, on the reverse strand, counting down.
CGCTCGACGTCGTCGTGATGGACGGCTCCCTCGTGTGGTGCGGGGACGTCGCGCCTCTCGCGTACCCACGAAGGGATGACTGCGCGCTCCGCTTCGTGAGCCGCGAGGTGGCCGCGGAGCTCGTTGTCACCCCTGACAGGATGTCATGCGTGCCGGTTGCGGAACGTGCCCCTTGCGCTACAATGGCATCCGAGACGGGAGCTTGCGGCGAGGCAGGCTGAGAGGGGCACCTGTGCCCGACCGACCCTGATCTGGGTAATGCGCATTACCCAACCTTGTATTTCAGCCGCAGGTAGAGCGGCTGTTTTTATGCGGAATCCAACGCTGTCCCGAAAGGCTGTCCCAAACAGCCCCACGACCCTTCGCCCTATTGGGAGGGCATGCGGCGAATCGGCGAGCGGTCGCTCTGACGAGCGGCACACGCCCTCTGATGAATGGAGCCAAGGGGACGGTCCATTTGACTCCAGAGCGCTCACCGGAAGGCGAGGGTCACCGCCTCGCGATATCCGCGCAGCTCCCCCTCGCTGCTCCGCTCGATGAAGTCGTCGATGTACGCGAGCAGCTGGTCCTTGGCGTGCGGGATCCTGCACTGCACGTGGAACAGGTTGGAGGCGTGCTCGTTCATGAAGACAATGTCGTTGGTGAGGCACCGCACGAGCTCGCGCACCTCCTCGAGCTTCTCGGTCTCGGTCGACTCCTCTCAGAGGCCCTTCTCCATGGCGCGGTGGAGCGGGGTGCCGGGCACGAGCGTGAGCATGGACGCGTTGACCATGCTGGGGTGCAGCCCGTCGTAGAGTCTGGCCGTGAGCTGGGCGTTGGCGAGCCCGTAGCCGCGGCCGCCGGCTCCTCCCAGCATGGGGCTTGACCTCGTTCTCGAGGAGTGCGGAGGCCATGGCGCACTCCAGCCCTCGCCCGGCGCCCGCGGTGCCCAGCATGAGCGGGTCACAGTGGCTAATGCCGGCTGCGTTCAGGCACAGGCACTGTTCCTTTGTCTCGTCCGCCGAGTGGCCCTTGTTCAAGTGCTCCAGCACGTCGTTGAGACCACATTCGACGCCCAGATACGGGTCGTCGACCCCTGCCTCATGCGGACGGATGAGGTCCTCGTCGCTCTTACGCGCGACGTTGTCCGTTCGGGCGTACATGGTGTACGTGCGTGCGTTTGGAAGACAGGATTTGATGAGGTCGATGAGATTGAGAAGCCTTTGCGCCGAGAGTGCGAAGGGGTCGGCCCCCACCAAGTGCACACGGTCGATCGCAACGAAATACGAGCCGCACGCCTGCGATGCCCGGGACTGTGAAGAGGGCCTCGACCACCGCCTACCCATATCGTCTACAATGAATGGACAGGGGATAACACTG
>CAMYZR010000122.1 GCA_947303905.1 uncultured Atopobiaceae bacterium | reverse complement strand
GCGCCGCTCCGACCGCGCTCTGGAGGTGCTCGATGCGCACGCCCATGGCAAAGGTCTTACGCTCGAGGGTGACGCCGCGGCGCTTGAGTAGCTCGAAGACGTCGCGTGCGGAGTGTCCGCAGGCGATGACCAGCTGCGATACGCCGAGCTGCTCCTCGCGCAGGATTTGCGTTGTGCGGTCGTGGGACACGAGCGTGACCGACCGCACGCGTCCGTCCGTGACGTCGAGGTCGCACATGCGCGTGCGCAGGCGCACCTCGCCACCCAGCTCGGTGATGCGTGCGAGCACGTTCTCCACCACACGCGGCAGGATGTCGCTCCCCACGTGGGGCTTTGCGTCCCAGAGGATGCGCTGCGGCGCACCGGCCTCGACCAGCGTCTCGAGGACGAGGCGATGGAAGGGGCTCTTGGTGCCGGTGGAGAGCTTGCCGTCCGAGAAGGTGCCCGCCCCGCCGAGGCCAAACTGGATGTTGCTCTCAGGGTCGAGCACGCCCGTCTCGTTGAAGGTGGCGATGGCACGCGTGCGCTCGCGGGAGCCGTCGCCGCGCTCTACCAGAATTGGCGCGCGACCTGCTTCGGCCAGGGCAAGCGCGCAGAAGAGCCCCGCGCATCCGGCGCCGACCACCACGGGACGGTCGTCGGTGGGCAGCACGGTCGCCCTCGTCCACGCGACGGGCTTTGCCTCCACGGTCTTGAGCTGCTTGCCCACGCGCCACTTGGAGGCCTTCTTGAGCAGGGCACGCTCGGCGTTGCTGCCGCCACGCAGCGTGATGCGGGCGGTGAAGAGCAGCTGCACCTCGTTCTTCTTGCGCGCGTCGATCGAGCGCTTGCGCAGCTCGAGCGACGCGAGGTCGTCGGGGGCAAGGCGCAGCATCCTCAGCACCGCTTGGCGCACGGCGCGCAGGTCGGTGTCGTCCGTGCCGTCCAGGCGCTCGGGCGCCACGCGTATGCCGGTGACCTCGATCATGAGAGGGCCCACTTCGCCGCGGCTGTGCCGGCCACCATGCCGCTCTTCCAAGCCCAGGCAAGGTTGAAGCCGCCGCAGTCGGCGTCTACGTCGAGGGCTTCTCCGCAGGCGTAGAGCCAGGGCAGCTCGCGGTGCGCCAGGGTCGCGGGGTCAAACTGGCTGTTGGCAAGGCCACCACGGGTGACCTGCGCCTTCTCGGCCTCAGCGGGCCCCGTGACCACAAGGGGCAGGCGCTTTGCCAGCATCATGAGGGTCTCGGAGTCACTCTGGGGCTCCTTGCGCTCATCCCACTCGATGTGCCAGCGCCTGCGAGCCAGGTGCTCGAGCCGTTCGGCGATGGCGGGGTCGATCACGCCATCCAGGCAGCCCGGCTCGAAGTCGCCCGAGGCAAAGGGGTCCACTAGCTGGCGAAGCTGCGACTCGTTGAGGTCGGGTATGAGGTCGAGCTCCACGAGGTCGCCCGCCTCGGCGCGACGCGACAGGTCGAAGGACACGATGCCCGATATCCCGTAGCCGCGGAACAGCATCTCGCCGCGCTCCTGGTAGCTGGGGAAGAAGCTGTCCTTCTTGGTGAGGCGGGCCAGAACGTGGGCGCGCCTTCCGTCAAGGGCGGAGAGGGGAGAATCCTCGCAGGCGAGGGGGCACAGCACGGGTTTGCGTTCGATGAGGGAGAGCCCCAGCTCGCCCATGAAGGGCAGTGGCTCCCCGCCACTGGCGAGCACCACCGTGCGAGCCCCGGGAAGGTACAGCGCGCCGTTGTCCCCGAAGGGCAGGGTGTGGGCCACCTCGGCCAAGCCGGCGGGCTGGGTGGTGCTCGTCTGGGGACGATAGTGCAGCTCGCTGCCCAGCTCACTCAGCCATTCAGCCTTGATCCAGCTCGCGCTCTGGAACTCGCGCGCCGGGGCGAGGACGACGCCTGCCTTGCGGGCCCGTGCCAGGAGCACGTTGCGCACGCTGGCGGCCTGACGGCTCATCGGATAGAGGCGATCGTCCTCCAGGCACCACCGCATGCCGCAGTCGCGGAAGAACCCCAGCACGTCGTCGAGCCACTTTGCGCCACAGACCTCGTCCACGAAGGCCGGGTCGTTGAAGCGGCGCGTATCCAACCGCACGTTGGCAAAGTTGCAGCGTCCGGCACCCGTGGCCAGAATCGAGCGCCCGCACTCGAGGTCGCGCTCCAAAACCACCACCGATGCGCCTTCCTCTGCGGCGCAGATGGCAGCTGTGAGGCCGGCCGCGCCGCCACCGATGACCATGACGTCGCAGTCGCTGGGGGTCTTGACATCGGCTGCTGCCCTGAGCAGGCGCTCCCTTTGGGCCGTCCGCGATTCCCTCTTAGCCATGTCGTCTCCTACAGGGCTGCCTTGAAGGCCGCGAGAAGGTCGTCGAAGTCCTCGTAGGCCGGAAGGTCAGGGTTGTCGGCGATGATCGCCTCGGTGGAACGGAAGAGGAATCCCGCCTTGCTCGCGCGGATCATGGCAAGGTCGTTGAAGGAGTCGCCCGTGGCGATGGTGTCAAAGCCGATGGACTGCAGGCCGCGCACCGTGGTGAGCTTCGACTCGGGGCAGCGCATCTTGAAGTCGGCCACCATGCCGTCCTCGTCGATCACGAGGGTGTTGCAGAAGATGGTCGGCCAGTCGAGCTTTGCCATCAGGGGCTTGGCAAACTGCTCGAAGGTGTCGGAGAGGATGATCACCTGCGTGAGGCTGCGCAGCTCGTCGAGGAACTCCTTGGCGCCGGGCAGCGGATCGATGGTGGCGATGACGTCCTGGATCTCCTTGAGGCCCAGCCCATGCTCGCGCAGGATGTCCATGCGGAAGCGCATCAGCTTGTCGTAGTCGGGCTCGTCGCGGGTTGTGCGACGCAGCTCGGGGATGCCGGACGCCTCGGAGAACGCGATCCAGATCTCGGGGACGAGCACGCCTTCCATGTCCAGGCAGCAGATGTTCATGGGGTTCCTTTCGGTCGAGGGCGGAGACGACGGACGGATGTCAGATGACGGTCACGCCCTGCTCGCTGGCACGCATCGTGCGCACCCAGAGCTCGGGCATGAGGTTTGATGCGGCCTGCTCGACCCCGGCGGCCGCCTGCTCGCCGTCGCAGATGGCGAGCATCGTGGCGCCAGATCCCGAGATGAGGAAGGCGCAGGCTCCCGCCTCGAGCGCGCAGGTGCGCAGGCGCTCGAAGTCGGGGATGAGCGGTATGCGGTAGGGCTCGTGGATGCGGTCGTGGCAGCAGGCGGTGATGTCTTCCGCGCGACCCGAGGCGAGTGCGCTCACCATGGCCAGGCAGCGTCCGACCTGCCACGACACCGAGCTCATGGGCACCATGGCGGGAAGGGCCTTGCGCGCGTCGGCGGTCAGCACCCGATAGGGAGGTGCCATGCACACGAAGCGCAGGTTGGGGGCGGCCACCCAGCGCGTGGTGACGGTCTCGCCGTCCTCCACGTAGCTGCTCACCAGCCCACCCATGACCGCGGGGGCGACGTTGTCGGGATGGCCCTCGATGCGCGTCGCGAGGCTTGCGGTGAGGCTGCGGTCGATGCTGCGACCCGCGAGTGCCTGGGCTGCGGCGATGCCGGCCACGACGCAGGTCGAGCTCGACCCGAGTCCGCCGGACCAGGGGATGGGGCTCTCCTCGTGGATGTGCAGCGCCTGTGACTCGACGCCCAGCTCCTCGCAGGCGGCGAGGTAGGAGGCCCACACCAGGTTGTCGGGGCCGCAGAGGTGTTCGTCACAGCCCGTGATCAGGAGCTCGTCAGCGGGCGTGAAGGTGTAGCTGGCCACAAGGTCGAGTGCCAGCCCGAGCACGTCGAAGCCCACGCCGAGGTTGGCGGTGGTCGCGGGAACGCGCACGGTTATGCTGCGGGGATGCTCCGCCTGGGTCATGCGAAGACCCTCTGGCAGGCAGCCTCCACAAAGTCGGGCATCTCGTCCTGGTCGCAGACGTCGGGATGCAGCACGGGAGCCGTGCGCAGGCCGGCAAGCTGTGCGGGGGCCTCGACGCCGGTCAGCTCCTGCAGGGCGTCCATGCAGGCGAAGCCGTCCATGCCGGTGGTGTCGGTGCCAAGCGCCGCAAGCACGTCGGCAGAGAACTTGTAGGGGTTGGCGGTGGACAGGCACACGCGCTGGCGACCCTCGCTCTCGCGGCGTTGCGCCACGCAGGCGCCCACGGCGGTGTGCGGGTCGATCAGGATGCCCAGGTCCTCCCAGACGGAGGCGATGGTCTGACGGGTGTCGTCATCGGTGGCGAATCCGCAGGCAAAGGTCTCGCGCATGCGGAACATCACGTCCGAGGGCAGCGTGTAGACGCCGGTCTGCGAGAGCTCGGCCATCCATGTGGCCACGCGCTCGCAGTCGCCGTCGGTCAGGTAGTAGAGCAGGCGCTCGAGGTTGGACGAGATGAGGATGTCCATCGATGGTGAGATGGTCTTGACGAAGTCGCGACGGCGGTCGTAGGTGCCCGTCTCGATGAAGTCGGTGAGGACCTTGTTGGTGTTGGAGGCGACGATGAGCTTGCCGACGGGAAGTCCCAGCTCCTTGGCGTAGTAGCCGGCGAGCACGTCGCCGAAGTTGCCCGTGGGGACGCAGAAGTCCACGGGCTCGCCGAGACGGATGGCGCCGCGCTTGACGAGCTGCGCGTAGGCGTCCATGTAATAGGTGACCTGCGGCACGAGGCGTCCGACGTTGATGGAGTTGGCGCTGGAGAGCACGGTGCCCGACGCGGCGAGGCGCGCGCCCAGCTCTGCGTCGGCAAAGATGCGCTTGACCTGCGTCTGGGCGTCGTCGAAGTTGCCGCGGATGCCGGCGACGGCCACGTTGGCGCCACGCTGGCAGGCCATCTGCAGGTGCTGGATCCCGCTCACCTTGCCGTCGGGGTAGAAGACAGTCACGCCGGTGCCGGGGACGTCCGCGAAGCCCTCGAGCGCGGCCTTGCCGGTGTCGCCGGAGGTGGCGGTGACGATCATGATGTTCTGGCCCTGGCCCTCGCGCGCCACGCTCATCAGGCGGGGGAGCATCTGCAGCGCCACGTCCTTGAAGGCGCAGGTGGGGCCATGGTAGAGCTCGAGCAGCCAGTCGGTGCCCAGCGGGGTGAGCGGGGTCACGGCGGGGGAGTCGAAGTTGGTGCCGTAGGCGCCGGCGACGCAGGAGGCGACCTCGTCGGCGGTGTAGTCGGTGAGCAGCGTGCCAAGCACGTCGCGCGCGGTGGCGTGGTAGTCCTGGGCGGCGATGCGGGCCAGGTCGACCTTGGTCTTGCCAAGCTGGTCGGACACGTACAGGCCGCCGTCGGGGGCGATGCCGGTAAGAATTGCTTGCTTGCTTGTTACGACCTCGTTTGCGCTGCGCGTGCTGTGATACAACGTTTCCACTGGTCACTCCTCGCGTGTTTTGATGGATGTCCCGCTTGTCAGTATCATAACCTCGCGACGGCACGTACCATACTCGTGTCACACAAATGAAAGGAAGCCCTCTCGGCTCTGAGGCACTGCGCGGTGGCATCCGTCTCGGACGAGGTCGCTCGAAAGATTGGATTAT